>NZ_AJFC01000194.1:0-20347 GCF_000256505.1 Rhodococcus sp. P14
GGCACGGCTCGTCCGACGCCGAGTTCGTAGCCGGCAGCGAGAACGACGACCTGTGTCGTCGCCGGTGTGGCAAGCAAGTCGAGGACAGGCATTGCGGATCCTTTCGGTCGAACGACGGCTACCGGAGGCCTCCGTCGCTGAGCGGACGCACTCGATCGTCGTGTCTCGGCAACGCGGTGTCCTCGGGCGGCGGGCGGCAGCGGATACGGAGTTCGACGTAGGTCGCTCACCCGCAACCACGCTCCTCGACGTAGGCGGTTGCGCAGTTCGGGGGAGTTGTCATCCCGGCCCGGAGCCATATGATCGCGCCATGCAGGAGCGCGTCACGTTGTTCCGCCCGCCCGCCTGGGCGCAGGATGTGCTCCTGGCGGTGTTCATCACGGTGATGCAGGTCCAGGGCACGGTCGTCCGCAACGGCGGGGAACCGGAGGCCGTGCTGCGCCCGCTGTCCGACCTCGGGAATCTCGGCTACCTCCTCTTGGTCACCGGCGGCGCGGTCCTGGTCTGGCGCCGCCGCCGTCCCGTCGCAGTGTTCGTCGTGACCGCGCTCGCGAGCATGGTGTACTACGCGCTCGATTTCCCGGACGGTCCCACATGGCTGGGCCTGTTCGTGGCCCTCTACACCCTCACCGCCCGCGGCGACGGACGTCGCTCGCTGGTGGTGGCCGGGGTCGGCATTGCAGCACTGTCCGCGGTGTGGCTGCTCGCCGCGGCCGACATCGAGCCCCCCGCCGCGGTCGGCTGGGTGTACTTCCGGATCGGCGCCGCGGGCATGAGTGCCGCCCTCGGGGAGAGCGTCCGCTCGAGGAGAGTCATCGCGGAGGAAGCGCTCGAGCGCGCCGAACTGGCAGAACGCTCTCGTGAGGACGAAGCACGCGCCCGGGTCGACGAGGAACGGCTCAGGATCGCACGCGAGGTCCACGACACCGTCGCGCACGCCATCGCCGTCATCAACGTGCAATCCGGGGTCACCGCGCACGTGCTGGACAAGCGACCCGAACAAGCACGCCGGACGCTCGAGGCCATCGAGCAGACCAGTTCCCGGGCACTGCAGGAGATGCGGGCCATCCTCGGAGTCCTTCGCGACGACCGCGACGACCGCCTCCCGCCGCCGGGCCTCGCGCAGGTCGGCGAACTCACCGCCAGGGCGCGCGACGCCGGGCTCGACGTCGAGTTGGAGACGATCTCACCCCCGCCGCCCGTACCCGGCGCGGTCGGCAGCGCCGTGTACCGGATCCTGCAGGAGTCGATCACCAATGTGATTCGCCACGTCGGCCCGACCCGGGTCGCGGTCGTACTCGACTACGGCCCCGACGCCGTGGAAGTCCGCGTGACGAACGACGGCCCGCGCATCGGTGGGGACACCGAGGAAGCAGCCGACCGTGCCGACGGTGGGTTCGCCGGCACGGGCACACGCGGACACGGGATCGTGGGAATGCGCGAGCGTTGCCAGCTCCTGGGCGGAGACTTCGACGCCGGTCCGCTCCCGGGCGGTGGCTTCGCCGTCACCGCCCGGCTGCCCTTGGCCCCGACCGGAACGGTGAACGCATGAACCCGGGCGCCTCCGGCCCCGACGCCCCCATCAAGGTCCTGCTCGTAGACGACGAGCATCTCGTGCGGTCCGGTTTCAGGATCCTGCTCGAGGTCGAGGACGGCATCACGGTGGTCGGGGAAGCCGCAACCGGCGCCGAGGCCGTGGAGCAGGCCCGCGCCGTGCGCCCGGACGTCGTCCTCATGGATATCCGGATGCCGAAGATGGACGGCATCGAGGCCACCCGGCAGATCACCACCACCCCCGGGCTCCAGCACGTACGCATCCTCATCCTGACCACCTACGACACCGACGCCTACGTCTTCGAAGGCTTGCAGGCCGGCGCCAGCGGCTTCCTGCTCAAGGACGCCGGCCCCGCCGAGCTCCTGCACGGTATCCGCGTGATCGCCGCCGGAGAGGCTCTGCTCGCACCGCGCATCACGCGCCGACTCATCGCCCAGTTCACCGCACAGCGCACCGCCGACAAGGCCGCCGATCGTCGGCTCGAGGTTCTCACCGACCGGGAACGTGAGGTCCTGACGCTCGTAGGTATGGGCATGAGCAACAAGGAGATCGGCGCCGAACTCTGCCTCAGCCCGGCCACCGCCCGTACCCACGTCAGCCATGCCATGGTGAAACTCGGGGCTCGCGACCGCGCGCAACTGGTCGTCATCGCCTACCGAACAGGACTCGTGAAGCCGTGAGCGATCCCCCGCCTGTGAGCGCAGCGACGCGCCCCCGGGGGGCCGAATGTCACATCGCGTCGATCGGATCGACGCGATGTGACATTCGGTCGGGCAGGCGGGCGGGGGGTCGGTCGGGGGTCGGGCAGGCGGTCGGTCAGGCGGACTGCTGCTCGCGCTGGAGTTCGAGGGCGATGTCGATCAACTGGTCCTCCTGGCCACCGATGAGCTTGCGCTTGCCCGCCCGCACCAGCAGTTCCGCGGCGGAGACCCCGTACCGCTCGGCCTGGCGCTCGGCGTGGCGCAGGAAGCTCGAGTACACCCCGGCGTAGCCCATCATCAGGGCCTGACGGTCGAGGAGGCATTCGGCGGGCATCACCGGGCGCACGACGTCCTCCGCGGCGTCGGCGATCGCGAAGAAGTCGATGCCGGTCTTGATCCCCACCTTGTCGCACACCCCGACGAACGCCTCGACCGGGGTGTTGCCGGCACCCGCGCCGAACCGGCGGGCCGACCCGTCGATCTGCTTGGCGCCGGCCCGGACCGCCGCGATCGAGTTCGCCACGCCCAGGCCGAGATTCTCGTGGCCGTGGAAGCCGACCTGCGCGTCCGACCCCAGTTCGGCGACGAGCGCCTCGACCCTCTCGGTGACCTGTTCGAGAACGAGCGCGCCGGCGGAGTCCACGACGTACACGCACTGGCAGCCGGCGTCGGCCATGATGCGGGCCTGCTCGGCGAGCTTCTCCGGGGTGACGGTGTGCGCCATCATCAGGAAGCCCACGGTCTCGAGTCCGCGCTCGCGGGCGAGCCCGAAGTGCTGGACGGACACGTCGGCCTCGGTGCAGTGCGTGGCGATGCGGCAGATCGAGGCGCCGTTGTCCTGCGCCTCGACGATGTCCTCCTTGATGCCGACACCGGGGAGCATGAGGAACGCGATCTTCGCGTGCTGGGCGGTGTCGACGGCGATCTTGATCAGTTCCTGCTCGGGCACCTTCGAGAACCCGTAGTTGAACGACGAGCCCCCGAGACCGTCGCCGTGGGTGACCTCGATGACGGGGACGCCCGAGAGGTCGAGGGCGGCGACGACGGCACGCACCTCCTCCCGGTCGAACTGGTGACGCTTGTGGTGGGAGCCGTCGCGCAGCGACGTGTCGGTCACGCGGATGTCCCACGACGGTTCGAAGAAGATGTCGTCGCGGCGGTCGGTAGCGGTCATCGGATTCACGCCTTCACGGAGGTGTTCGAGGGGAGGGCGTCCGCCGAGAGGAGTGCGCGGGCGATCTCCTCGCCCACCTTGGTGGCGGCCGCGGTCATGATGTCGAGGTTGCCGGCGTACGGCGGCAGGAAGTCGCCGGCGCCCTCGACCTCGACGAAGGTGGTGACGGTGGCGTGCCCGCCGGACACGACGGTCGGATCGTCGAACTGCGGTTCGTTGAGCAGACGGTAGCCGGGCACGTACTGTTGCACGTCGGCGACGACGCGGTGGATGGATTCGGCGATCGCGTCCCGGTCGGCGTCCTCGGGGATGGCACAGAAGATGGTGTCGCGCATGATCATCGGCGGGTCCGCCGGATTGAGGACGATGATCGCCTTGCCTCTGCGGGCACCGCCGATGGTCTCGATGCCCCGGCTGGTGGTCTTGGTGAACTCGTCGATGTTGGCGCGGGTGCCCGGACCGGCGGATACCGACGCCACGGACGCCACGATCTCGGCGTAGGGCACGTCCACCACGCGGGAGACGGCGTGCACGATCGGGATGGTGGCCTGGCCGCCGCAGGTGATCATGTTGACGTTGGGCACGTCCAGGTGCGCACCGAGGTTCGCGGGTGGCACGACGGCCGGTCCGACGGCCGCGGGGGTGAGATCGATCGCCCGGATGCCGGCCGCCTCGTACCTCGGTGCGGCCTCCCGGTGCACGTATGCGGACGTCGCCTCGAACACCAGGTCCGGCTTCTCCGGCTGCGCGAGCAACCAGTCGATCCCCTCGGCCGACGTCTCCAGGCCGAGCGTGCGGGCGCGGGCGAGTCCCTCGCTCGCGGGGTCGATACCGATCATCCAGCGAGGCTCGAGCACATCCGAGCGTTGCAGCTTGTAGAGCAGGTCGGTGCTGATGTTGCCCGACCCGACGATTGCGACACGTGCCTTGGCCATGGTTTCTCCTTGTAGTCGGGACCGGGTGGTCACGAGAACGTGAGCGAGACGGAGCCCAGTCCCGCGAACTCGGCGTGGAACTCGTCGCCGGGGCGCGCATCGATCGCCCGCGTGCACGAACCGGGCAGGACGATGTCGCCCGCCTTCAGCCGCACCCCGAAACTGTCGACCTTGCGGGCGAGCCACGCGACCGCGGTGACGGGATTGCCGAGCACCGCGTCGCTGCGTCCCTCGGCGATCCGCTCGCCGTTGCGGGTGAGCACCGCGTCGATGCCCTTGATGTCGATATCGGACGGCGCGACCCGCTGCGTGCCGAGCACCCAGCCGGCAGACGAGGCATTGTCGGCGATGGTGTCCGCGAGGCCGATCTTCCAGTCCTTGATCCGGCTGTCGATCAGTTCGATGGACGGCGCGAACGCGACGGTGGCATCGAGGACGTCGTTCTCGGCGCAGTCCGCCCCGGGCAGGTCCTTGCCGAGCACGAAGGCCACCTCGACCTCCACCCGCGGGAAGCAGTACCGCAAGGTGTCGACGGGCCGGTCCTCGAAGACCTGCATGTCGTCGAGCAGATGACCGTAGTCGGGCTCGTCCACACCCATCATCTGCTGCATGGCCAGGGACGACAGCCCCACCTTGTGGCCGACCACGCGAGCACCGGCCGCGAGGCGACGCCGGATGTTGATCAGCTGGATCTCGTAGGCGTCGACGACGTCGATGTCGGGGTGCCGGGCCACGAGCGGGTCGACGGGGGTACGGTCGCGCTCGGCGGCCTCGAGCTCGTCCGCCAGCCGGGTGCGCAGTTGCGTCGGCAGCATTGCGGTTCCTTCCTGTTCACCGGCGACCGGCATGTTCTGCAACCTGTTTCCGTTCGACGCGTGGTGTGCGGGTGATCTTCCTGGCAGAAGGGATGGACTCACCGCGCCATCATTCTATAACGTGTTCTACATGATCAAGCAGGAATACGACATCGTCGTCGTCGGCAGCGGCGCCGGCGGAATGACCGCCGCGCTGACCGCCGCGCACCGGGGCGCGAGCGTCGTCCTGGTCGAGAAGGCACCGCACTACGGCGGTTCGAGTGCGCGCTCGGGCGGCGGCGTGTGGATTCCGAACAACGAGGTCCTCGGGGCGGCCGGCGTCACCGACACCCCGGAGGCCGCCCGCACCTACCTGCACAGCATCATCGGCGACGTCGTGCCCGCCGGCAAGATCGACACCTACATCGACCGCGGGCCCGAGATGCTGTCCTTCGTCCTGGAGCACAGCGCCCTGGAACTGCAGTGGGTGCCGGGCTACTCCGACTACTACCCCGAGGCCCCCGGCGGCCGGCTCGGCGGGCGGTCCGTCGAACCGAAGCCGTTCGACGGCAAGCGACTCGGCGACGACCTCGCCCTGCTCGAACCCGACTATGTCAAGGGCCCACCCAACTTCGTCATCACCCAGGCCGACTACAAGTGGCTCAACCTGCTCATGCGCAATCCCCGCGGGCCGGTCCGCGCCGCGAAGGTCGGCGTGCGGTACCTGTGGGCGCGGGCCCGCAGAAGGCACCTGCTGGTCCGCGGCCAGGCACTCATGGCCGGACTCCGCATGGGTCTGCGTGACGCCGGAGTACCGCTGCTGCTGAACACCGCTTTGACGGACCTCGTCGTCGAGGACGGGGTGGTGCGCGGTGTGCGGGTCGAGTCGGACGGACAGCAGCGCACCGTCCGGGCCCGCCGCGGCGTCGTGATCGCCTCCGGCGGTTTCGAACACAACGAGCAGATGCGCACGCAGTACCAGCGCGCGCCGATCGGCACCGAGTGGACCGTCGGCGCGAAGGCCAACACCGGGGACGGCATCCGCGCGGGCCAGTCCCTCGGCGCCGCCGTCGATTTCATGGACGACGCCTGGTGGGGCCCGTCCTTCCCGCTCACCGGCGGCCCGTGGTTCGCCCTGTCCGAGCGCAGCCTGCCGGGCTCGATGATGGTCAACGCGGCGGGCCGGCGCTTCGTCAACGAATCCGCCCCGTACGTCGAAGCGGTGCACGCCATGTACGGCGGTCGGCACGGCCGGGGCGACGGGCCCGGCGAGAACATCCCGTGCTGGATGATCCTCGACCAGCGCTACCGCAACCGCTACACCTTCGCCGGCATCACGCCCCGCAGCCCCTTCCCCAAGCGCTGGCTGAAGGCGGGTGTCGTCGTCCGCGCCGGCTCGATCGCCGAGCTCGCCGGGAAGATCGGGGTTCCGGCCGCCGCCCTCACCGCGACGGTGGAACGCTTCAACGGTTTCGCCCGGGCGGGCCGGGACGAGGACTTCGGGCGCGGGGAATCGGGCTACGACCACTACTACGGCGACCCGCGCAACAAGCCCAACCCGAGTCTCGGCGTCATCGACAAAGCCCCCTTCTACGCGATCAAGGTGGTGCCCGGCGATCTAGGCACCAAGGGTGGCCTGCGCACCGACGCCGACGCCCGGGTCCTGCGCGAGGACGGGACCGTGATCGAGGGCCTCTACGCGGCCGGCAATGCCAGCGGTCCCGTCATGGGCCACACGTACGCCGGACCGGGCGCCACGATCGGCCCGGCCATGACCTTCGCCTATCTCGCGGTCCTCGATGCACTCGCCCGGCCGAAGCAGCCGGCGGTGCCGCCGGTCTCCGAGACCGTCGAACAGCACTGACCCGCACCCGGCCGCGCCGATCTCCGTCCGCCGAACAGAAAGGCTCATTCGTGCCCATCGATCCCGCCGTCGCGCTCGGCGCCGAACTGCCCGTCCAGGAATTCACCTGGAGCAGCAGCGACGTCCAGCTCTATCACCTCGGCCTCGGCGCCGGAGCCCGTCCCACCGACCTCGGTGAGCTCCGCTACCTGCGCGACGGCGACCCGCAGGTCCTGCCCACCTTCGCCACCGTCGCGGCGACGTTCCACGCGACCGAGCCGCCGAAGGTGTCGTTCCCGGGTGTCGAGATCGACCTGGCGAAGGTGGTGCACGGCAGCCAGGAGGTGACGGTGCACGCTCCCCTGCCGCCGGAAGGCAAGGGCCGCACCGTGACCCGGATCGCCGAGGTGTGGGACAAGGGCAAGGCCGCGGTCATCGTCCAGGAGTCGACGACCACAGATCCGGCCGGTAGTCCGCTGTGGACGGCCCGTTCGTCCATCTTCGCCCGCGGCGAGGGCGGCTTCGGCGGCGAACGCGGACCGTCCGAGTCCGTCGAACTTCCCGGCCGGGCACCCGATTTCGAGGTGGACGTCGCGACGCTGCCGCAGCAGGCCCTGCTGTACCGGCTGTGCGGCGACCGCAACCCGCTGCACTCGGATCCGGAGTTCGCGACAGCCGCCGGATTTCCCGCCCCGATCCTGCACGGGCTGTGCACCTACGGGATCGTCTGCAAGACGATCACGGATGCGGCCCTCGCCGGGGATGCCGTGGCCGTACGGGGATTCAAGGCTCGATTCGCCGGCGTCGTCTTTCCCGGCGAGACACTGAGGGTGCGCGCCTGGCGGACCGGCGACCGCGTGCTCGCGACAGCCGCGGTGGTCGAGCGTGACCTCGCCCCCGCCCTCACCGACGTCGTCCTCACCCTCGCCTGACCCCGTCCTCCCCCAGCACCGCCCTCTCCCAGCACCGCCCTCCCCCAGCACCGTCCCGGCACGGGGCGGTGAGAAAGCAGCGCATCCATGACGATTCGCACCGAACCCCTGCGCCTGTCCCGTCGCGGTTTCCTCGCGGCCGGCGCGGGCGCCCTCGCGGCCACCGCGCTCGGCGGCTGGACCCCCGTCCACGCCGTGCCGGCCGGCTCGTCCGGCGCCACGCTGCCCACCCCGGCCGCCTTCCCCGACGGCATCGCCCTGTACCAGCAGGCCTACCAGAACTGGTCCAAGGAGATCATGCTGGACGCCATCTGGACCTGCGCCCCGCGCAGTCCCGAGGACGTCGTCCGCCTCGCGAACTGGGCCCACGCCCACGGGTACACCATCCGGCCACGCGGCGCGATGCACGGGTGGACGCCGCTGACCATCGTCAACGGCGCACCGATCGACAAGGTGATCCTGGCGGACACGATGGTGCACCTGAACGCAGTGTCGGTGAACCCCGGATCGGCACCCGCCACCGTCACCGCCGGTGCGGGCGCGACGCTCGACGCGATCACCACGGCGCTGCAGGCGAACGGACTCGGCTGGGCCAACCTTCCCGCGCCCGGCGTACTGTCCGTCGCCGGTTCCCTGGCCGTCAACGCCCACGGCGCCGCGTTACCCGCCGACGGCGAAGCGCAGGTGCCGGGGAACACGTTCGGCTCGCTGAGCAACCTCGTCACGGAACTGACCGTGGTGGCGTGGAACGGGAGCGAGTACGCGCTGCGCACCGTCACGCGCGCGGACGCCGACAGCACCGCACTGCTCACGCACCTGGGCCGCACGTTCGTCACCTCGGTCACCCTGCAGGCCGGGCCGAACACGCGGATGCGGTGCCAGAGCTACACCGACATCGACTGGCGCGAACTCTTCGCCCCCGCCGGCGCCGCCGGACGCACCTTCGAGAGCTTCGTGCGCGCTTCCGGGCGTGCGGAGGCGATCTGGTACCCCTTCACCGACAAGCCGTGGATGAAGGTGTGGTCCCTCGCCCCCGAACGGCCGGCCACGTCCCGCGAGGTGTTCGGCCCCTACAACTACCCGTTCTCGGACAACGTCCCCGAGCCGGTCACCGATCTGCTCGGGCAGATGACCGCCGGGAATCCGGCCGTCGCCCCGGCCTTCGGCCAGGTCTACTACAACACTACCGTCGCGGGCCTCGCCGCCACGAACTCGAGCGACATCTGGGGCTGGTCGAAGGATCTGCAGTTCTACATCAAGGCCACCACCCTGCGGCTCACGGAGGGCGGCGGCGCGGTCCTCACCAACCGCGCCAACATCGCGAACGTGATCCACGACTTCACGCAGTGGTTCCATCAGCGCATCGAGCACTACCGGGCACTGGGGCAGTACCCGCTCAACGGCCCCGTCGAGATCCGATGCTGCGGACTCGACCAGCCCGACGACGTGCAGGTCCCGTCCGCCGGGCCGCCGACCATCTCCGCGACCCGCCCGCGACCCGATCACCCCGAATGGGACACCGCGATCTGGCTCAACGTGCTCGGGGTGCCCGGTACACCCGGGATGTTCGCGTTCTACCGCGAGATGGAGCAGTGGATGCGCGGACACTACGACAACGGCGGCGCCTCGTTCCGTCCCGAATGGTCCAAGGGCTGGGCGTTCGGTCCCGAGCTGCCCTACACGGACCAGCGGATCGTCGAGCAGGTCCTGCCCGACACCTACCGCGAGGGCGTGCCCGCGGACGAGAACTGGGACTCGGCGCGAGCGGTGTACAACCGCCTCGACCCGCACCGGATCTTCAGCAACAGCTTCATCGACCGGCTGCTGCCCTGACGAGAGGCCGGCCCGTATCCGCACCCCCCGGTGCTACTTGCGCGCGTCCTCACGCGCGCGATTAGCACCGGACCGCGCGAGCATCGCGCCGACGGGACCCCTGCCCAAGCGGCCCCACAGCTGTCCCAGCCGCACCCACAGCTGCCAGTACGCCACACCCACGACGAGTGACGCCGCGAACGCGAGCCACGGGTCGATGTCCCGCAGTTGCGGATAGACCGTGAAGTGGGTCAGGTAGATGTACAGCGACGACGCGGCGAGCACCTCGGCCGGCCGCACCAGCAGCACCGGCCACCACATCCGCGGCACCCAGATCAACAGGAGCAGCCCACCGATCACGAGCGCGGTGCGCTCGGGTTCGGCGTGGAAGAACCCCGGTACGGTCGCGATCGCCACGGCGGAGACCACCAGCCGTTGCCACCCCGCGTCGGCCCGGGCTGCCGCCCAGCCCAGCGGAAAGAGCCAGAACACCACGTACGAGGCGAGGATCTGACTGGTCGGCATGTCCGGCCCGAGCACCTCGTACCGGGTCAGCAGCCCCAGGCCCACCAGTCCGAGCGGGAACGCGAACGGGAATCGTCGCTCGTGCCGGTCGAACCACGAAACGGCGAGCAGCAGAGCCACCGCGACCAGCGCGTACACCAGTGCCTCGACGAACCAGTACCGCCACTCCCTCGTCCAGGCGGGCGGTCCGAACACCCCGTTGAGCAGCAGCACACTCGACCAGCGGTACTCGCCGGTGATCACGTGTACCGCGCCGATCCACACGGCGGCGGGTGCGGCGACCCGCGCGACACTGAGCAGGGTGGTGCGCAGCCGTTCGGCGCGAGGCTTGGGCAGCTGGAACCGCGCGTAGTTGTAGCCCGCGGCGGCGAGCAGCACATGCGCTCCCCCCACGAGGGCGAACAGGTGCAGGTGCGAGCCGACGATGAACACGATCGCCACGGCACGGATGAGCACGTTGGTCTCGACGGTCCGCCAGCCTCGCGGTGTCCGGCGCGACGACGGGCTCAGCTCGCGCAGCGGCGTCGTCGGCCAGTCCGCGGGCAGGTGCCCGAGCAGCCGCTCGAGCCGCACCGACATGCGCACGTACGACAGCGAGTCGCCCCCGAGGCCGACGAACGTGCTGTCGTCGGTGACGTCGTCGCGGCTGAGTACGTCCGCGTAGAGCTCCCGCAGTTGCCGGAGGTCGGCGGCCCGAGATTCGGGGGCCGGCCGCGGCGGCACCGGGGTAGCGCCCAGAGCGGCGACAGCGCGGTAGTCCGGTTTGCCGTTCGGTGTGCGGGGCAGCTCGGCCACGACGCACACCCGCACCGCGGACTCGGGCAGTCCGCTCGCGCGCGCCGCGACCGCCCGTACGTGCGCGGCGTCGGCGGACTCGACGGCGACGATCAGTTCGTCGTCGCCGCCGGCGCAGCACGCGGCGAGTTCGTGGCGCGTGAGGACGGATTCGATGCGTTGCAGATCGATGCGAAGACCGAACAGCTTCGCGAAGCGCGATCGACGGCCGACGATCCGGTACAGCCCGGCGTCGGTGCGGACGGCGAGATCACCGGTGCGCAGTTCGTCGACGGTGCGCCCCAGAGCCAGATCGGACGGGTCCGTGGCATAGCCGAGCATGACGTTGGGCCCGGTGTAGACGAGTTCGCCGGCACCGTCGCCGGCCTCGGGCACGGGGTCGATGCGGAAGGCGCCGCCGGGGACGGGGACGCCGATCGTGTCGGGGTGCTCCGCGGCGAGATGCGGGGGCAGGTAGGCCATGCGGGCGGTGGCCTCGGTCTGCCCGTACATCACGAAGAACCGCCACCCGCGGCGATGGCCGAGGCCGACGTAGCGGCGGACGCGGTCGGGGTCGAGGCGACCGCCGGCCTGGGTGACGTAGCGCAGGTGCGGCAGGGCCATGTCCGCGAAACCGACACGGTCGAGCAGGTCGAAGGTGTACGGCACGCCGGCGAGTGCACTGATCCGGTGCCGGTGCACGAGGTCCCAGAATCCGGGGTCGGTGACGGACCGGTCGGTGAGCACGACGCCGGCGCCCCGCAACAGGTGGCTGTGCAGCACCGACAGCCCGTAGCAGTAGTGCATCGGCAGCGTGGTGATCGCGCGGTCGGTGTCGCGGATGTCGAGGTAGTCGGCGATGGCCTCGGCGTTGGCCTGCACGTTGCGGTGCGACAGGCGGACGAGCTTGGGCGAGCCGGTCGAGCCGGAGGTGCTCAACAGCAGCGCCAGGTCGGGGTGCAGGTCGTGGCCGGTGCCCTCGGCGAGTTCCTCCAGGCGGCCGCCGTCGACGACGACGTCGGGCCGGTACGCCTCGATCGTCGCGGCGAGGGCGTCGGGCCGGTCGCCGGGCACGAGCAGGACGGGATGGCCGGCGGACAGCGCCGCCAGGTAGGCGACGATCGCGTCGACGGTGTTGGCTCCGACGACGAGCACGAGCCGGCGGGTGGTGCCGAGTCGGTCGGCGATGCCGGCGACCCGCTCGGCCAGGTCGCGATAGGTGATCTCGGCGCCGTCGCAGACGAGTGCGGTCCGTTCGCCGTGCTCGGCGAGGCGTCGGACGAACGGAACCGTCGGACAGTCGACGAGCTCGGTGGAACGTGGTGACACCGCGGCAGTCTATAAGGTTTGGCTGTCCTGAATCCAGGCTCGGGCGGGTTCGCGGAGCAGGGCGAGGCGGCTGAGCAGCCGGTCGACGTCGGGTTCGGCGGGGACGGACGTCGCGAAGTCGGCGCGCGCGACGGTGGCGCACACGGTGAGCCGGGCGCCGGCGTCGCACAGCACATCGACGACGTTGCCGAAGCGGCGCAGGGCATCCGGGTCGACCTCGCGCAACGGCGGGACGCCGGTGACGATCCACTCGCGGTGGTCGCGAAGGACTGCGAGGTAGTCGGCGGGCGCGGTGGGCGCGCAGCACAGGTCGGCGAAGTCGAACCAGACGACGCCGCCGCGCACGGCGAGCGCAGGCAGAGCCCGGCCCGACGGCCGCAGCGTTCGCCGCTCTCCCGGTTCCGGCAGGTCGAGGACGCCGGGCGAGAGGAACTCGCCCGACCCGAACCCGCCGTCCGGTGCGGGCGCGGCCGTGCGGCGACGGTCGATCGGCCCCCCGACCTCGACCACCTCCATCCGGCGTTCGAGCAGGACGATGGTGGGTTCGAACAGGTGGTGGAACAGGGGGTTGGGCAGCAACCCCGACGGCGGATAGTTGGAGGTGGCGACGAGCGCGACGCCCCGTCCGAGGAGGGTGCGCACGGCACGCGCGACGAGCATGCCGTCGCCGATGTCGTGGACGTGGAACTCGTCGAAGCACAGCACGCGGGCGTCGCCGACCGCGGCATCGACGGCGTCGTCGATCGAGCCGAGTCGATGCGCATGCGCATGCAGGGCGGTGAAGAAGCCGTGGAAGTGGTGCCGTCGCGCGGGCACGGGCACCGTCTCGAGAAACCGGTCCATCAGCCACGTCTTGCCCCGGCCGACCGGCCCCCACAGGTAGACGCCCGACGGGGAGGCCCGCCGGGCAGCGAGATCGCCACCGAGCCGATGCAGCGCCTCCGCGCCGGCGCGCTGGTGCGGATCGTCCACCGTCATCCTCCTCTGCACGTGCCGGGGACTCTACATGTGTAGAGTTCCGGGCATGGCCCGCAGTCCCGATCGCCGCGCCCTGATCGCCGAGACCACCCTCGACCTGATCGCCCGTGACGGACTGCGCGCCCTGACCCACCGGGCGGTGGACCGCGCCCTCGACCTTCCCGACGGTTCGTGCTCGTACTACTTCCGCACCCGCAGCGGTCTGATCGATGCGGCCGTGCGCCGTCTCACCGAACGCTCCCGTGCCGAGTTCGCACACTCCGGCCTCACCCGGCCACCGGCCCCGATCGACGTCGACGCCGCCGCGCGAGCGGTCGCGACGGTGCTCGACCACAACCTGAGCCACCGCCGCCGGGATCTGCTCGTGCGGTATGCCCTGGCCACCGATCCGACCATCGCCGCCGAACAGCGCGCCGCCCTGGCGACCTCTCTGTTCTCCCGCGAGGCCGCGCGCGGCCTCGCGCTCGCCTGCGAAGCCGAGGACGCCGACGGCGCAGCCGCCGATCTCGTGAGCCTGGCCGAGGGACTGACCGCGGACCGGCTGCTCGGCGCCCGGTCGCTGGACGGTGTCACCGCCGGCACGGAGGAGAGCGTCGCGCTACTGGCCCGGCCGATCGCGGTGTTCCTCCGGGGCCTGCGCCCCGAGCGGGACGTCGGCACCTGCGGATGCACGCGCACGTAATCGATTGCGGCAGGCGAGAACCGGAGGTGGACGCACCGGGATCGCGGAGGCGGTCCACTGGCACACTCAGGTACCGATCCCGGCAAACGACTCGCTGAGCGCCGCGATACCGGCGCGCACCGCGGGCCGGTCGTTGTCCCGGCGCCGGAGGGCGTAGATCTCCCGCTCCAACGTCGGCCGTACGGGCACGATCGCGATCGTCTCCGGCACCCACACCCGAGCCAGGCGCGGCACCAGTGCGGCGGCGAGGCCGTGCGCGACGAACTCGAGCTGGGCAGCGAACTCCGGCACCTCGTAACGGACCCGGGGCTCGACGCCCCGCTTGCGCAGCGTCTGGACCAGCCAGGTGTGGAAGACGGCACCCTTCGTCCAGGTCGTCCACGGCATCTGCGCGATCTCGTCGAGATCGACGTAGTCCCGGTGCGCCAGAGGATGATCGATCGGAAGCGCAACGTCGGCGGAATCACGGTGCACGAGCGTGCATACCGCCGCTTCGGGGAGCTGGAACGGCATCGTGACCCAGCTGTCGACGACGGCCAGATCCAACTCGCGCCGAACAACCGCAGGGACGAGTTCCTCGGTCTCACCGACGACGAAACCGATCCGGAGTCCGGCGTGGCGGCGCTGCAGGGCGGCGATCGCCGCCGGAGCGACGACCCGGCTCGCCGACGCGAACGACCCGATCCGCAGGTCTCCGACCACGTCGCGCTCGAGGGACACGACCTCCGATTCTGCTTGCGCCAGAAGGGATATCACCTCTCGCCCACGGCGCGCCAGCAGGCGGCCCGCATCGGTGAGCTGCACTCCGCGACCGGACGGCACCAGCAGCGCCACACCGACCTCGCGCTCGAACTTGTGCAACTGCTGCGATACCCCCGACGGGGTCACATGCAGGGCCTGCGCCGCCGCACTGATCGAGCCGTACTCGGCGACCGCACACAGGGCCCGGAGGCGCTCGACGCTCAACACGGTAGTAACTCTACCGATTCATCGGCACGAATATTTACTTGTGCTCACGGGTCGGCCCCTCGAGAATTCGAGCATGACCTCCGGACCGCGCCTGCCGCCTGTGCTCGTCGCCCGCCCCCGCTTCACCGTCACCCCCGTGGATCCGCGGGTGACGGTGCTGGCAGGTGCCGCGGCGACGTCGCTGACGGCCGGCCTGATCAAGCTCTCCGGGGTGTCGCCGGCGACATCGACCCTCTTCCGGTGCGCATTCGCTCTTCCCGTACTGGGCCTTCTTGCGCTGCAAGAGATTCGGCGACACGGAGGCATTTCACGCCGCGTGCTCGCCACCCAGGCGCTCGGCGGCGCGATGCTGGGCATCGACTTCGCGCTGTGGGCACGATCGATCGAGATGATCGGTGCCGGAATCGCCACGGTCGTCGTCAACGTCCAGGTCGTCGTCGTCCCGCTGCTGGCGTGGCTGGTCTTCCGCGAACGGGTTCCGGTGCGCTTCGTCCTGGCGGTTCCCTTCCTGTTCGCCGGTGTCGCGCTCGCCGGTGGAGCCCTGTTCGGCGGCGGCGAGACCGATCGGTCGATGTGGGGAACACTGCTGGCACTGGCCGCAGGCCTCGCGTACGGCACCTACCTCTTCGTCGCCGGTCGGGCGGGTTCGGAACGAAGAGCCTCCTCGCAGGTGTTCGTGTCGACTCTCGTCGCCGGCGTCGTCGGCACTTCCGTCGGCTCGCTGTGGGGCCCGGTCGACCTCACCCCCGGTTGGCCCGCCCTCGGATGGCTGGCGATGCTGGCGCTGAGCGGCCAGGTGCTCGGCTGGGTCCTGATCGGAATCGGCCTCCCCCGGCTCCCGTCCGAGGTCGGCGCGACGCTGTTGCTCGCTCAGCCCGTGCTGGCGATGGGGGTGGCGATCGCCCTCGTGCACGAGCGCCCCACTCTCGTCCAGTCGATCGGATGCGCGGTCGTGGTCGCCGCCGTCTGGTTCGTCAGCCGCGCACCGGCGACCCCCGAGCGGCACGACCGGCAGGCGCCACCCCCACAAATCGATCCCATCTCGTTATCCACCCGCCCCCGCGCCGTGTGCCCACCCGCCGACCTGGGGGCACGCCGCGGCGCACAGCAGAGTACATCGGTGTAATTCTCTGTGGCCCAGCGCAATTCTGCACTCGAGGGCTGCACATCGCGCTGCCGCACCGGATAATCCCTACCATGCCCCCAGCCCGCGCCTCCGTCCCGGCGCCGATGCTCGCCACCGCCGGCCGCCCGCCGATCGGCACCGGATGGGCGGTGGAGATGAAGTGGGACGGCGCACGCACGGTGGCGATGTGCGACGGCGAGCGGTGCCGGCTCCACAGCCGCAACGGCAGGGACGTCTCCGGGATCTACCCGGAGCTGACGATCGCGCTGTCGGCGCTGGCTCGCGGCCGTCCGACGGTCGTCGACGGCGAAATCGTCGCGCCCGACCCGCGGACCGGGGCGCCGTCGTTCCCCCGGCTGCAGAGCCGCATCCACGTGGCGAAACCGACGGCCGCGCTGATCAGGACCACACCCGTGGAGTTCTACGCGTTCGACCTGCTCGCGCTCGACGGCGCACCGACGACCGGGCTGCCGTACCTCGAACGCCGTCGCCGGCTGGTCGACCTGTCGATGTCCGGTCCTCTGGTCCGCACCCCACCGCACTGGATCGGCACCGATACGAAGATCCTGCTCGACCTCGCCCGCGACCACGGTCTCGAAGGCATCGTCTGCAAGCGGACCGACTCGACCTATCAGCCGGGACGCCGGTCCCCGGCATGGATCAAGACGGCGCTGCGCAGGAACGCCGAGGCCGTCGTCGCCGGGTGGTTGCCGGGCACCGGTCCGCACCGCGCCACCTTCGGGTCCCTGGTCCTCGGCGCCCACGACGACGACGGTCGTCTCGTCCACATCGGCAACCTCGGCACGGGCTTCACCACCGCGGGGCGACGGGCCCTGTGGGAGCGGCTCGACGAACTCGAGCGGCCCACCTATCCGTTCGACGTCACGCCGCCGGCCCCCGTCGTCCGGGCCGCCCGGTGGGCCGAACCCGTACTGGTCGGCGACGTCGAGTACCGGGAGTTCACGGGCGACAGTCTCCGGCACCCCAGCTGGAAGGGGTTGCGACCGGACAAGGAGCCGGACGAGATCCTCGTTCCGCCGCTGCCGTAGCGCCGCGGGATCTCCCGGACGCGTCGTCCACCGTCACGGCGGCCGGTGGTGACCTCGGGTCACGGGAGTGGGACGCCGACCTCGTCGACCGCCAGCCACAGCCCGCCGAACTCCTCCACCCGGTGGCACAGCACCTGCCCGGGTTCCTCGTCGGCATAGAAGTACAGCGGATGCCCGGCGTACGTGACCTGGGTGGTCCCGTCGGAGCGCGCCGTGGTCCCCAGCAGTGCCTGGTCGGCGTCGCCGGCCGCGACGGGGGCGCCGACGGTGAGGACCGGCGGCCACGCCACGGCGCAGTCCCCGTAGCAGTCGGGAACCGTGCCCACCTCCCGGTCGAAGATGTAGATCGCCTGGTCCGTCCGGTCGAAGAGCATCTCACCGAGGGGACCGTTCGCCGTGGTGACCACCGTCGACTCTCCGGCCGCGGTCACCGCGGGGCCCGACTCCGGGGCGGCATCGTCGGTGCTGTCGTCCGTCGCCGCACAGGCGGTGGCGACGAGCATCGCGAGCGGGAGGATCGCGCACCGCGCGGCAGGGGCACGCCCGCCGAGTCGCGCCGTCACCGGTGCTCGGGATTCTCGAACGAAGGATGACAACCGGCATCCCACAGGGAGCGTTGATTGCCCCCGACTGGAAAACCGCCGGCCCGCACGAGCAGCGCGGCGGTGTGCATGAGGTTGTAGGTCATGAAGGCGGTGTTGCGGTTGGTGAAGTCGTTCTCCGGACCGCCCGACCCCGGATCGAGGTATGACGGGCCCGGACCGGCCTCCCCGATCCAGCCGGCGTCGGCCTGCGGCGGGATCACGTATCCGAGGTGCTGCAGGCTGTAGAGGATGTTCATCGCGCAGTGCTTGACGCCGTCCTCGTTGCCGGTGATCAGGCAACCGCCGGCGCGACCGTAGTACGCGTACTGGCCGTGCTCGTTGAGCAGCGACGAACAGCCGTAGAGACGTTCGACGACCTTCTTGGTGACCGACGAGTTGTCACCCAGCCAGATGGGGCCGGCGACGACGAGGATGTGCGCGGCGAGGATGCGCTCGAACAACTGCGGCCATTCGTCGCTCGGCCACCCGTGCTCCGTCATGTCGGGGTACACGCCCGTCGCGATGTCGTGGTCGACGGCCCGGATCTGGTCCACCCTGACGCCTTCCCGTTCCATCAGCGCCACACTGCGATCGATCAGCCCCTGCGTATTGCTGGTCTCGGGCGACCGTTTGAGTGTGCAGTTGACGAACATGGCGCGCAGCCCCTCGAACCGGCGCGATCCGTCCGTGCCCTGCAACCCCTCGAAAGCCGGTTCGGTCATGGGTCCTCCCACACGAGATCCGCACGCCCACGATAGACCGCGACGACTGCCCACGGAAGCGGTTCCGCGTCCGTCCTGCTGCCGGCGACCTCCGGTAACGTGCGGAACATCTGGCCCAGGGAAGGGACCGGCACCGGTGACGGACGAACTCGACGCAGCCTCCTACCGCGACCGGATCGCGGCCGCACTGACCACGTACGCCTGCGGAGACGCGTTCGGCGTCCCCTGGGAGGGCGCGGAC
Organism: Rhodococcus sp. P14; assembly: GCF_000256505.1. Classification (NCBI taxonomy): domain Bacteria; kingdom Bacillati; phylum Actinomycetota; class Actinomycetes; order Mycobacteriales; family Nocardiaceae; genus Rhodococcus; species Rhodococcus sp. P14. The sequence continues at coordinate 18,726 of NZ_AJFC01000194.1, forward strand.
TCCGCGGACATCGATCTCGGGACGGCGGCAACCCTGCCCGTCCGGCCGGGCCGGCCCCGGGGCGCGACGTCCGACGACACGGCGCTCACCCTCCTCGTGGCCGAGGTGCTGACGACGACCTCGAACGAGGACCCGGGCTCGAGGTTCCTGCGTCTGCTCAGCGAGCGCGCCGAGACCGTCCCGGGCCTGGGGCCCTCCACACTGGCCGCGATCCGGGCCTTCCGCGAATCGGGCCGGCGTCCCGAGACCGGTGGCGACACGAACGGCGCTGCGATGCGGGCTCTTCCGGCCGGTTGGGCGGTTCCGGTCGACGAACCGGATCGCCGGCGCGCACTCAGCCTGGGTCTGTCCCGGGTGACGCATCCGTCACCGGACGCGCAGTGCGCGGCAGCGGTGATCTCGGCGTGCGCCTCGTGGTCGCTGGAAGGCGCGGACGCGCAGCGGTTGCTCGAGGTGGCCCGCGACGAGGCGCGCATCGCGACCGGGGAATTCGGTGGTGGCCGTCGTCTGGGGGACCTCCTCGCCGCGGTCGCGACGGACCGCTGGAGCGCCGCCCCGTCGGGCGTTTCGCTCGAACCGTACGACACCGTCGCCGCCGTGCTGCACTGCATCGTCACGGCGCGGTCGCCGATCGACGCCATGCGCGCCGCCGTCGCGCTCGGCGGGGACACCGACACGGTCGCCGCCCTCGCAGGCGGTCTGCTCGGTGCCGGATTCCCGTCCGCGGAGGCAGCGCTCACGCAGATCCCCTGGTCGTCCGCGGTGCTGCTGCCGGACGCGGCCGTCGTCACCGGATTCGCGACCGGTCTTGCCGCGGCGCGAGCCGCCGGCCGGTAGACCGCCGGTCACAGGACGCGGTCTCGGTGCGGCGCCGCCGGCCGGGAGGCGAAGGCGCCGCGGCGTTCGTGCCGGTGTCGTCCATGACGGTCGACGGGAACGGGTGTGGCGTCTTCACGGGAGAGCGTGGAACTCGAGCTGGGCTGCCGGTGCGGAACCGTCGGAGCAGTTGCCGGGGTGCGCGTCGAGACGGGTATCGAACGTCAGGCCGCCTGTGCGACCTCCGCGCTCGTCACCGGGATCGACTGCTGCGATTCCGCCTGCGCGACGGCCGCCGAGGGCGCACCGCAATGCCCGGTCGCCCGGCACACCAGGTGTGTGGCCGCGCAGAAGATCCCACCGAGTACTGCCCACAGCAGCGAACCGAACATCCACAGCCCCACCACCGCCACGGCCAGAATCAGTATGCCGTCCAGCACGAAAGCCATCGTGGGATGTGCAACCAGCGGTTCGTCGTTGCCCTGCCGTTCCGACTCCATACGCCCGTCTCCTTTCCTGCCGACTCCGTATCCGATACCCCGCTCGGACGGAATCCACACCCCGGGTGCACGAACCCGGGAGGCGCCGCAACGAACGCGATACGCGTTCGACTGGCGACATCGTTTTGTGATGCGATACAAATCAGTGCATAATGTGAGAGCGATCACATTGTGGTACGGCAGGGGGTACATCGTGATCCATACCTTCGAGGGTCGGCACAGGTTACCGACCGATAACGACGAGGCCGACGAGTCCCGCTCGCGTCTGCGGCACACGTCCGGCACGGCGGGGGGCGCCCGCGCGGG
>NZ_AJFC01000195.1:0-505 GCF_000256505.1 Rhodococcus sp. P14
CACCGGTTCGGTGCTGCTCGGACTCGCGATCGCGGTATCCGTTCTGGTGGCCGTGGCCGTCGCCGCCGTCATGATCTGACGTCGCGGGGCCGGCCTCGGGGAGCGCCGAGGACTCGGCACGGCGATCCGGATCGTGTTCTTCCGCGACGACTTCTTCCGCGACGACTTCTTCCGCGACGACGACGCGCCGGCCTGCATGGCGAACGTCCCGCCCTCCGGCCGAGGGCGGGACGTTTCGGGCTCAGCTCAGCGCCGGTCGCGGACGGTGTGTGCGGCGTCGCGTGCGTCACCCTGCACCGTGCGCGCGGCGCCGGCACCTTCCTCGGCGACGGTCGTCGCGGCATCCCGAGCCGTGTCGGCGACCGCGTGCGCCGCCTCCTGCGCGGGCTGCGCGAGCCGCTGAGCGGTGTCCTTGGCAGCGTCGGTAGCTTCCTGCAATGCCGGCTCCGCGGTCTCCTTCAGCGCGACGGCGGCCTGCTGCTCGGACCGGCTGGGGGGGGCCCCA
>NZ_AJFC01000196.1:0-1747 GCF_000256505.1 Rhodococcus sp. P14
CCACGAGGCCGGCGCCGAACGCGATCAGCCCGACCGCCAAGGGATTGCCCTGCGCCTGCTGCTGCGCGGTGGCGGGCACGCCGCGTGCCGCGTCGGTCGCCGACGACACGGCCGAGCGGCCGGTGTCCGACAACTGCGACGTCGCGTCCTGCGCCGTGCCCATGACCCTGTCCCGCATCCGGGACAGCGAGCCGCCGATCCCGCCGACCTTGCGCCGGGCGATCGTCGAGGGCCGCGCCCGATCGGCGAGCGTGTCGACGTCGGCGCTGAGACTGCGTCGCGTACGGTCTATTTCGGCGCGGATCCGATCCGGGTCGTCGGTGTTCGTCATCGCTTCTCCTGGGGATGAGGGGCAAGTGCTCCGGGCACCTGGGAAAGGGTTTCGGTGGTGCGGGGAAGTCCTTTGGCGCGAGCCAGCTCCGAGCGTCCCAGCACGGCCAGCAGCGTCGCGACGACCGCCCACACGACGGTCACGACGAGGGCCGACCAGCCGCGGCCGATCGCATTGCCCAGCGCCCACCATGCGGCGATGGACAGGAACAGCAGCACGAAGTGCGCCGCCACCGCGGCGCCGGCCAGCATGCCGGCGCCCTTGCGGGCACGGGTCGCGGTCTGGGTGGCCTCGGCCTTCGCCAGTGCCAGTTCCTGGCGCATCAGGGTGGACAGGTCACCGCTGACATCGGCGAGCAACTCGCCCAGCGAGCGCTGGTCGCCGGCTCGATTGTGTTCTGCGGGAGGAAGAGTCACGGCCGCACCTCCCCACCGGGATGCGGCGGTGCATATCCGCCGGGCGGCGGGGTGCCCGTCCCCGGCGCCGAGTAGCCGCCGGGCATCGGAGCCCCCGTCGCGGGTCCCGCAGGATACGTTCCGGGCGCCGACGTGCCGGGTCCCTGCGCCGGGTACGCGTATCCGGCGGGCCCGCCGGCGCCGGGATCGGCGGCGGTGAACCCGGGGTGCGCGACCCCTGGGGACTGCGCCGTCGGCGAATGAGGCGCGGGAGAAGCCGGGTCGGAGGAATGTGTTGTCGCGGAACCTGATCCGGAGTCCGCGTCCTTCAGTCCGCGACCGAGCCGGCCGAGGACGAATCCCGCTCCCGCAGCGAGGGCGATGAAGGCCCCCGGTCGACGCCGGGCGAAACCGCTGACCTCGTGCAGGACTCCACCCGGCTCGCGCTGTTCGAGCCAGGAGGCGACGGTGTCGGCTCGGTCGGCCGCCTGGCGGACGAGGTCACCGGCCATGCCGGGCTGCTCCGAGTCGCGCGCCATCGAACCGAACTGCGCTCCGAGCGTGCGCAACCCCTCGGCGACCTTCTTCTGCTGTCGAGCGGCCTGGTCGGTCAGTTCGTCCCGGGTGCGCCGCAGCACGTCCTGGGCCTGCGCGGTCGCTTCGTTCTTCACGCGGGCAGCCTGATCGCCGGCCGTTCCGGCCACATCCCGGCCTGCGTCCGCGGCTCGTCCGGCGACCCGGCCGGCCTGTTCCTGCGCGGCCTGTGCCGACGATGCATCGTCCGGTTCGCCGCGTGCCGTCCGATACTCGTCGAGACGGTGCCGGGGCTCCGGTATCGGGCCGTCCGGGGAGGTGAAGGGTTGCTCGGTGAGCGGGTCGGTGCTCCGTCCGCCCGGGTCCGGGTATCCGCTGTACGTCATCAGTGTTGTCCTTCCGAGGGGATCGGGAATACGGCCGGCACTTCTGCACGGTCCTGCCTGTGCCGGGCCGTCCCGCCGTGTCACCGGCGGGCGGCGGCGGG
>NZ_AJFC01000197.1:0-3568 GCF_000256505.1 Rhodococcus sp. P14
CTTACCCGGGTCCGGAAGAGGCAAACGTGCCGCATATCCGGCATTACCGACGGTTCCGGCAGTTCCGGCAGTTCCGGCGGTCGGCCGGAACCCGCCACCCCGTAGCCCGCATCAGCCGGTGACCACCAGCAGCCAATCCTCCGCGCCACCGACGTTCGTTCCCGGCGTGGACACGTTTCCGTCCCGGTCCACCTGCGCCGGCAACGCGGGCGCTGCGGCATCGGCGGGATCGATCCAGGCGTAGCTCGCTCCCTGCGGGATCAGGGAGAGCGCGAGCCGGATCGTCCGCTCCGTCGGCACATAGACGACGGCGAGGGCGCCGTCCGGCGTGCGTGCGGCGGTGACGTAGTCGTTGTCCAGGACGTCCACCGTCTCGTCGTCCGTCGCGCGGGTCCCGCGCCCGTCGAGGACGAACGGGTCGTCGACGTCCGGCACCAACTGCCACCACGCCCACGACGCCCACAGGTCACGGAGAGCTCGGAGTTGCGTGACGGCGGGGGTATCGAGACGCGCTTCCCAGCCGTCCCGGAACTCCCAGTCGTCGGAGCCGCGGAACTCCCCCGGGGAGCCGGATGTCAACGCCCACAGCGCTTGGCGGCGAAGCGTCTCGTCGGTCGTCGGCGCAGTCTCGGGCTGGTTGTTCTCGCCCTCGTAGTTGCCCTCCGCGAACACGGCAGGACGCGGATCCCGGACGTCTGCCGGTCGCTCGTACCCGTCCAGCACGGCCTTGTAGGTCGGCAGGTAGGTGTAGACGAAGTTCCAGTCCACCAGTGGCTCCCAGAACGGGTTGTCCGTGGAGAGCGATTTCTGGGGGCCGAGCTGTATCGAGAACGGCCTGTCCGAGCCGGCCGCCCTGATCCCGTCGAGCACGGCGCGCAGTACCCGGTCCGATTCGGCCCCGGCGGCAGCGTCGTCCGTGTCGGGCGAATAGTCACCGCCGGTCAGCCAGACGATGTTCGGGAACCGGGCGTATCGCTGGGCGATCATCCGGCCGTAGACCGCAGCCTGTTCGGGAGTGGCCGATGCGAACACGCCCGAGAGGTTCCACCCGTCGATCGGATACAGGAACAACGTGTTTCCGTACCGGCACGCGATTCGGGCGTACTCGTCGACGCGCTCCCAGTACGGCTCGTTCCATGCGGTGATGTCGCCGCCGACGAACGGTTCGATGCCGTCGAAAGTGGCTCCGTTCTCGTTCGGCCCGCCGTTGTCGGGGTCGGCGATCACGGAGACGAGGGCCGCGTCGAACCCGTGCGCTGCTCGATTCGCGAAGTACAGCTCGGCCTGCTCGGGCGACCAGTCCGCCATGCCGGACCACGGCGAGTCCCCGCGGATCAGAATCGGGTCACCGTGCTGATCCTCGAAGTAGCGGCCGTTGCGACCGACGGAGGAGACGTAGCGATGGCCGGCGCTCTCGGCGACGTCGCACGCGGCGGCCGCCGGGACGGTCGCCGGCGGCGACGAAGGAACCCGCGGCCCGCCGCGGTCCGTGCAACCGGCGACGCAGAGCAGGACCAGAAGGGACAGGGCGGAGTGTCTGTTCACGGTTCTCCCACCCGGCTGCGCGCTCGACGGAGTGCGCGTCCGACGAGGCTTCAGCCGTTCCACCGGCCCCGGGGCCGTACGGGTTCGGCTCCGGATGCGCTCAGCCGAGTCTATGCCGTCGCGACCCGGCCGGCCTGAGCCTTCCGTGCCGGACACCGGCCCGATCGGTCCTGAGCGGTCCCCGTGCCGTGAGCCGAGCGCCCGTTCCGCCTCGAACGCCACCCGGTCCGGCTTACCGTGAGCGTGCGGCGGCATGTTCGCGCCCGGGCGATCACCGGCCGCACACACACGGAGAGGGAGCACGTTGAACGATCTCCTCCGGCAGGTCGCCGAACTGCGCACGGATCTGCGGGCCCTGGACCGGCGGGTGCGCTCCCTCGCCGATGCGTTCGACATGGTGGAGCCGGCGGCGGACGACGACACCGGCGAGGCCAACCTGCGGGAGGTCATCGACAGCCTCAGCGACGCCCATCTGGATCTGAGCACAGCGGACAAGCATCTCGAAGCTGTCGCGTCCCACGCGGCACGCCTGCGCGGCTGAGCTCGTCGGCCGTCGCGGCGGACATCACCGCGGTAGGCTCGGGCTCGCCACTGTTCGACCACGACGGCCGGTCCCACCGGCGCCGCAGGAGGCAGTTACATGAACGGTGCCGTCGGCAGCGACCCGCGGATCGCCCACCACCCCGCCTCCAGGGGTGCGCCCGACACCGGGCATCTGCCGCAGCGGCCCCGCGTGGTGGTCGTCGGCGCCGGCATCGCAGGACTGACCGCCGCCACCGCGCTCGCCGAGCGCGGCGTGGAAGTCGAGGTGCTCGAACGCGAGGCGTACCTGGGCGGACGGGTCGGCGGCTGGCGTGAACGTCTCGACGACGGCACCGGACTCGCCATGAACCGCGGGTTCCACGCCTTCTTCCGGCAGTACTACAACCTGCGCCGGTTGTTGCGACGGACCGACCCCGATCTGCAGCGGCTGACGGCGGTCGACGACTATCCGCTCGTCGACGGCGCGGGCCGGCGCGACACCTTTCGCGGAATTCCCAACACCCCACCGTGGAACGCACTGGTGTTCGCGCTGCGCAGTCCCACGTTCCGGCTGCAGGATCTGGTGCGCATCGACGTGCGGGCCGCGGCCCCGCTCGCGACCGTGTCCGTGCCGGAGATCTACGACCGGCTCGACGACGTCGACGCCCAGACCTTCCTGCAGCGCATCCGTTTTCCGGAGGCGGCCAATCACCTCGCGTTCGAGGTGTTCTCGCGCAGCTTCTTCGCGCCCCCGGCCGGGATGTCGGCCGCCGAGCTGGCCACGATGTTCCACATCTACTTCCTCGGCTCCGCGGAGGGCCTGCTGTTCGACGTCGCCACCGGCAACTTCGACACCGCCCTGTGGGGACCGCTCGGCCGGTATCTCGAGGGCCACGGCGCGCGCATCCGGACCGCCACCGCGGTGACCGGCATCGAACCCGGCGGCACCCGGACCTTCCGCATCCACGACGACACCGGCGGCAGCACCGACGCCGACGGCCTCGTCCTCGCACTCGACGTGGCCGGATTGCGCGCCCTCGTCGACGCCTCGCCCGATCTCGGTGATTCCGGGTGGCGCTCGCGGGTGCAGCACCTGCGGTCCGCTCCCCCGTTCCTGGTGCAGCGGCTCTGGCTGGATCGCCCAGTCGCCACGGACCGCCCGGCATTCCTCGGCACCGGCGGCCTGCGCCCGCTCGACAACATCAGCGTGCTCGACCGCTACGAGGAGGAGGCCCGCGGCTGGGCCGCTCGCACGGGCGGTTCGGTCGTGGAACTGCACGCGTACGCCGCCACCGGCGACGGAGTCGGCGAATCGCGTTCGCCCGAGGATGTGCAGGCGCAGGTGCTCGCGCGCCTGCACGCGATCTACCCCGAGACCGCCGCCGCCCGCGTCGTCGAGGAACGCACGCTGTGGCGCCAGGACTGCCCCCTGTTCGGGGTGGGCGATTTCGCGCACCGGCCCACCGTCCGCACCCCGCACGAGCGGCTGGGGGGGGGCGGG
>NZ_AJFC01000198.1:0-10144 GCF_000256505.1 Rhodococcus sp. P14
TGGAACGCGCGGCCACCACGGGGTGGGAGGCCGCCAATGCCCTTCTCGCCCAATGGGGCATTGCCGGCCACGACCTGTACACGGTTCCCACCCGGGGCCGCTCGACGGTCCTGCGCCGGCTCGCCGCCCTGGAAAGGCGCCCCGCATGAGCGTGCTCGATCCGCTGTACCGTCGCTGGCCCGCCACCTGGCCCGTCCAGCCCATGGATCCGGACCACTGGGCCGCACAGGCGCCCACCTACCGGGGTGCCCGCCCCGAGCTGATCAACGCCGTCCTCGACCGCTCGCAGCGCCGCCCCTCCGGCAACTGGTACGTCGTGGCCGCCAGCCGGGACATCGGTGCGGAGCGTCCCTTCGGCGTCACCGTCGCCGATGTCGAACTCGTCGCCTGGCGCGACGGCGAGCAGGTGATCGTCGGCCCCGGCGCGTGCCCCCACCTCGGCGCGCCGATGTCGCTGGCAGCGGTGGACTGCGGTGCGCTGGTCTGCCGTTGGCACGGTCTACGCATCGACGCCGCAGGCGCGTACGGCTGGAAACCCTTCCCGAGTCACGACGACGGGGTGCTCGTATGGGTCCGGCTCGACCACGTCGGCGGGGAGACACCGACGGAACTGCCCGTCGTCCCCGAGCGTCCGACCGCCGACTCCCGCATCGCAGCCGTCGCCACCCTCGTCGGGGTGTGCGAACCCACCGACATCGTCGCCAACCGCCTCGACCCGTGGCACGGCGCCTGGTTCCATCCGTACTCGTTCGCCCGCCTCGAGGTGGTCGAGGCACCCTCCACCCACGGCAGCCCGGGCGACGAGGACCGGTTCGTCGTCGACGTCACCTTCCGGGTCGCCGGCCGGATCGGGGTTCCGGTCCGCGCGGAATTCACCAGCCCCGAACCGCGCACCGTCGTCATGCGCATCGTCTCGGGCGAAGGCGTCGGGAGCGTGGTCGAGACCCACGCGACCCCGCGTGGCACCGGCCCGGACGGCCGTCCCCGGACGGCGATCGTCGAGGCCGTCGTCGCCGACTCCCCCCGCCCGGGGTTCGGCATGGCCACCCGGCGCGCGGCCGCCGCCCTCCGCCCCCTCATGCAGCGCACGGCCACCCGGCTGTGGCGCGACGACCTGGACTACGCCGAGCGTCGCTATCAGCTCCGTGCCGCGACCTCACCGGGCCCCGTGCCCGGACGCTGACTGCGCCGCATCCCCGTCCCGCCGCCGCACCGTAGGTCGCCTCGGATTCGGGTCCGAGGACCCTGGTCCGCGCCGCGGCCCGCGCGCACAGTCGAGACATGCTCGACACCGTCCTCGACATCTTCCGGGTGCGCCAGTACTTCGACGTTCTCGCCCGCGGTCGGGACGTGGTCGACGGCGTGCGCACCGACACCGGATTCCTCGTCGACGTCGCGCGGGCGGCCCTGCAGCGGCCGTCGGGCCTACGGGACCGGGAACTGCATCCGTTTCCCGCGTTCGAGCCCTTCCGGGTCCGTGTCCGGGAGGGCGATCGGATCGCGCTGGCCGCGACCGGGGGCAGCGGAGCGCTCGCATCGCTGGTCGGGGTGGCCCGCGCACTGGAGGAGGGCGGGATCCGGCCGTCGGTCGTCTCGCTGTGCTCCGGTTCCGCGCTGTTCGGCTTCCCGATCGCAGCGGGCGTCCCCGCCGACGAGGTCGCAGCATTCACCCTCGCACTCGACCCCGCGGACTACATCGACGTCGACTGGCGACGCCTGCTCACCGTCGCACCGACCGTGGGCCGCGGCTTCGCCGGCATCCTGCGTGGCGACGCGCTCGAGGCCACGTACCGCCGCCTGCTCGGCGACATGACGCTCGCCGCGCTGCCCGTACCCGCCTACGCGCCGATCTGGAACATCGAGCAGAACCGCCTCGAGTACCTCGGGCCGCGAACGTATCCCGACCTGCCGGTGGCCCGGGCCGTGCACATGGCGGTCGCGCTGCCGCTGTTCGTCGCCCCCGTCGCACTCGGTGGGTTCCACTGGTGCGACGGCGGGATCGTCGACATCTTCCCCGTCCACCCGCTGCTCGACCTCGAGCAGCCTTGCGAGGTCACTCTCGCCGTGAACGGCTTCTACCCGCCCGGCTTCGAAGGCGAGGACGCCACCGGCTGGGCCGAACGCCGCGCGAGCATCCTCTACATCGCCGCTCAGGTCCGCACGTCCCAGCAGGTCGAGCTGGCACGGGAGAACCTGGCGCGGCTGCGCGCGGCCTCGCGCGTCTCGATGATCGAGCCGGTGCCGTACGCGAAGGTGCGGGGCGTCGGTTTCTACCGGCAGTTCCTCGGCACCCGGGACTGGCCGGAGTTCATGCGCGCCGGACGCGCCGCCGCCCGCCGTGTCCTGACGGCATGACTCGTCGGCAGCCGAAGTTGTCGGACCCCTGCGGCACTGTGTACAGCGTGCCCGTACGGGTACCACTCGACCGAACGGCTCGGGAGATTCCACGGGAGGTTCGACATGGCGAACGTAACGATGTTCCGTCGGGTGATCGCGCCGACCGCGGTGGCGTTCCCCTCCTCCGCGCTCGCGGACGCCCTGGTCGCTGCTGCGGCCGACGTGCCGCTGCACGGATCGGTGGCCCGCACGGTGGCGAGCAGCGTGGACGACGCGGCGCGGGCGCTGACCGCCGACGAGGGCGGGTTGTTCCCGTCGCAGGCGGCCGCCCTCGTCTACGAGTGCTTCGTCGGGGCGATACACGGGCTCGACACGATCGACACCGCGGTGGCACTCGGCGCCGTCTTCACCGCCTACCTGGACCGGCTCACCGCCGCCGGTCCCGTTCCGACGGACGTCGCGGCAGCCTGACCGGCCGGCGGACCGGCCCGCGACGTGCAGGTCCGCGTTCCCGGGCCCCGCCGTGACCGCCGGTCACCGGTAGACTGAAGGTCGACCCTGCCGTGCACGGCAACCTGGTATGACGAGAAGCAGGCTCGGTAGATCGTGAGTGAAGGACGGAGTGGGCACGCGGTTTCGCCCGGCCGGGCCGAGGCCCGGACCCCGGTATCCCCGTTGCGCCGGCTGAAGCAGCGATGGCTCCGCTGGCGGCGGCGCATCGAGCGGCGTCCCTCCCTGAACCTGACGTACCGCATCACCGTCGGGACCTTCGGAACACTGGTGTTCCTGGCCGGCATCGTGGCCATCCCCTATCCCGGCCCGGGCTGGCTCATCGTCTTCGCCGGCCTGGGGATCCTGGCCTCGGAGTTCGCCTGGGCGCACCGTCTGCTGCACTTCGCGCGGGGCCGCTACGACCGCTTCATGCACTGGTTCGGACAACAGTCGCTGGTGGTACGGGGTGCGGGAGCGCTCACGACCGGCGCGATCGTGGTCATGACCCTGTGGCTGCTCGGCACCCTCAGTCTGGCCGGCGGCTGGGTCGGGGTCGACTACTCGTGGCTCGAAAGCCCGCTCTGAGCTTCTCCCGGATCGTCACAGCATCCGCACCGTGTCGCCCGGATGCAGGCGTTCGACCCGGCCCCGGCACTCGATCTCGATCGGCCGCTGGATGCCCGCGCCCGCACTGACCTCGACCTGACGGCCGGAGATCCGCACCTGCAGGTGGTGTCCCCGGTAGAAGATCGGGAAGGCGAGCACACCGAGTTCCTCCGGCCACTGCGGGCCGAAGACCAGGCGGTCACCGCGGGCTTCGAGACCGGAGAAGCAACGCTGCAGCAGGTCGACGCTGCCGGCCATGGCCGCGAGATGGATCCCCTCCGACGTGGTGCCGCCCTGGATGTCGGCGATGTCGGACGCCAGCACGCGGTCGAAGAATTCCATCGCCTGACCGCGGTGTGCCCGGGCCAGTACCCACGAGTGGACGACCGCGCTCAGCGTCGACCCGTGCGACGTCCGTGCCATGTAGTAGTCGATCGTCCGCGGGATGGTCTCACCAGTCAGCTCGTAGCCGAGCCTCTCGAACAACTCCCGCAGTTCGTCCGCCGACAGCAGGTAGAACAGCATGAGCACGTCGGCCTGCTTCGACGCGCGGTAGCGGTTGACGTCGTCGCCCTCGGCCTCGAGAAGCCGGTCCAGGCGCTGGACGTCGCCGTGCCGGCGCCGGTATCCCTCCCAGTCGAGTTCGGCGAGGTCCCCGTAGCCTTCGAACTGGCTGATGACCTGATCGTGGAAGGGCACGAACATACGCCGGCTGACATCCTCCCAGCGCGCGGTCTCGCGCGCGGTCAGACCGAGGGTGTCGACCAGTTCGGTGCGCATCCGCAGCGGGATGATCTCCAGCGCGTCGAGGGCGCGCAGGATCACCCAGACCGCCATGACGTTGGTGTAGGCGTTGTTGTCGATACCGTCGAACGGCGCGTCCGGATAACCGGAATGGAACTCGTCGGGGCCGATGACGCCCCGGATGACGTACCGGTCGCGGGCGTGGTCGTAGGTGGCGATGTCGGCGAAGAACCGGGCGATCTCCACCAGCATCTCGGCACCGTAATCCGCGAGGAACCCGAGGTCCCCGGTCACCTGGTAGTACTGCCACACGTTGTGCGCGACCGCGACCCCGATGTGATGCTGGCGCCAGCTCGCGTCGGGATTCCACCGTCCCGACTTCGGATTGAGGTGAACCTGCTGGCTCTCCTCACGGCCGTCGCTGCCGGACTGCCACGGGAACATCGCGCCGGTGTGACCGGCCTCCCGCGCCGCGCGGCGCGCCTCGTCCAGCCGGCGGTACCGATAGCGCAGAAGGGAGCGGGTCAGTCCCGGCAACCGCAGGTTCAGCACCGGCAGCACGAACAGCTCGTCCCAGAAGATGTGCCCGCGGTACGCCTCCCCGTGCAGCCCCCGCGCCGGAACGCCGACGTCGAGCTCCGCGGTGTTCGGCGACAGCGTCTGCAGCATCTGCAGCAGGTGCAACCGCACGATGCGCAGACCTTCGCCGTCGCCCCCGAGGTAGATGTCCACCCGGTCCCACAGGTGCACCCAGGCGAGAACATGTCCTTCGAGCGTTTCCTCGAAGCGTCCCGTGCGGGCCAGCCAGCGGGCCGCTTCCTCCGACGGCTCGGACACCGCCAGGTCACGCCCGGTGAACAGGGTCGCCATCTTCTCCAGGGTCACGGGCTGGTGGGCCGCCACGTCGAGCGCGATGATGTGTCCGACCCGTCCTCCCGAATCGAGCAGGGTGTACTCGGCGGGGACGCGTTCGCCGTCGCGCCACAGCGTGCTGCGGGCAGCCACGGCGACGGGAATCCGGGACTGGTTGGTCAGGACCGTCATACACACCGAGTCCTCGGACAGCCGGGCGGTGTGCAGCAGCCGCAGATGGTTGCCGTCGAGGTGCCGGTAGCGTTCGACGAGCGTGTTGCGGACCGAGCCGTCGACTTCCGACCGGATCTCGAGCCGCCCCGTCCAGTCCTCCGGGACGATCGTCGTCTCGAGGCCGCACACGTGCGGCTGGTGCATCGCGACGAACCGTCGCTGCACGACCGTCGTGCTGCGGCCCGCAGCGTCGCGGAAACGCAACCGCCGGGTGAGCACGGCCCGGCGCAGATCGAGGTACTGGCAGTACTCCCGCACGTCGACGGCGTCGATGTCGAACCACTCACCGCCGTCGATGCGGAAGGTGACCGGCAGCCAGTTCGGCAGGTTCACCATGCTCTCGTTGTCGATGGTGCGACCCGCCACCTCGTCCGTCAGGCGGTTGAAGATCCCGGCGGCGTACGTGCCGGGGTAGTGCACGGTGCCGGCGTGGGATTCGGGGGCGCAGCCACGGGTGGCGAAGTACCCGTTGCCGACGGTGCACACGGCCTCGCGCAGTTTCTCGGCCGGCGGATCGTAACCCTCGAAGTACAGCGTCCAGGCGTCGTGGCGCGGACCGACCTCCTGGTTCCCGCCCCACAGTTCGGCGAGCTGCTGCAGCAGTCGGCGGACCTGCTCGGGACCGTCCAGCGAGAACTGCGCTGCCGACCGGCGGTCACCGTCCTCGTTGTGGCACACCACGATTCCGAGCCCGGTGCCGGCAAGCGCGTCGAACGCGTCCTCGTCGGAGATGTCGTCCCCGATGTAGACCGGCATCGGGTCGTCCTCGTCGCGCACGTGCTCGAGCACCCATTCGAGGGCGCGGCCCTTGTCCCAGTCGACATCGGGGCGGAGCTCGACGACCTTGCGACCGGTCGTGACCCGGAGGTGGTCCTCGGCAGCGGCGATCTCGCGCACATCGGCGACGAGTCCGTCGGCGCGGTCCGGGGGGACGTTGCGGTAGTGCACGGCCACGGTGAACCGCTTGTGCTCGATCACGACGCCCGGCACGTCGTCGAGCCGTTCCTGCAGGGCGGCGGCGGCCCGCTCGAGGCAGGGCACGGCGGCCAGGGCCGCGTCGTTCTGCCGGTGCTGCCCGTCGGGGCCGACCAGCTCGAAGCCGTGGCTTCCGACGTACCACAGTCCCGGGAGACCGACGCGGGTCTGCACATCGGCGAGGTCCCGCCCGGAGACGACGGCGACGGTGCACTCGCTCGCCAGCGTGGACAGCACCGCCGACGCGCCGTCGAGAAGCGTGGCGGCTGCGGGATCGTTCACGATCTCGGAGAGCGTGCCGTCGAAGTCGAGAAAGACCGCGGGCCGGCGTTTGCCGAGCAGTGCGGTCAGCTGCTGGAACGAGGCCAGGCCGTCCGGAATCTGGGACATCCGGCGGTCGCCGGTGCGCACCGCCAGCTCGGCGAGGTCCTCGACCACCACGTCGGCGCCGCGGCGCTGCAGTTCCTCGCGATGGTGGACGCGGTCCACGCCGACGACGAGCCCGAATCCACCGCGTCGGCCCGCGGCGACGCCCGCCTCCGCGTCCTCGACGACGACGGACCGGGCCGGGCGGACCCCGAGCCGGTGGGCGGCCTCGAGCATGGCTGCGGGGTCGGGCTTGCCGGGCAGCCCGAGTTCGTCGGAGACCACGCCGTCGACTCGGACGCCGAACAGATCCGCGAGCCCGGCGGATTCGAGCACGAGCGTGCAGTTGCGGCTCGAGGTGACGACCGCGGTGTCGAGTCCGGCCTTCTGCACCCGGCGCACGAGCTCGACGCTCGACTCGAACACCGGGACCCCGTCGCGATGGATGCGCTCCCGGAACATCTCGTCCTTGCGGGCACCGAGACCGCACACGGTCTCCATGTCCGGGCCGTCGTCGGGATTCCCCCACGGCAACGTGATCCCGCGCGAGGCCAGGAAGTCCGCGACGCCGTCGACACGCGGCTTGCCGTCGACGAACTTGCGGTAGTCCTCGTCGGTGAACTCGCGGTGGTTCTCACCGTCGTGGTCGGGGCGCTGGGAGAGATACCGGTCGAACAGCTCCGCCCATGCCGCGGCGTGGACCGCTGCGGTGTCGGTGACCACTCCGTCGAGGTCGAAGATCACCGCGTCGTGACGGCGAGGGTCGATCACCGGCCCGCTCATCGCTCTCTCCCGGTCGATTCGTCCATGTCGGCCTGCTTCCCTGTCCTGGCTCGGCAGGCCCACTATCCCACGCCGACCGGCCTCGCTCCGGCTCCTTGGGACATCCGGCGTCGACCGGGGACCTGCGCCTCCGGTCCAAGGTCCCTCAGCGGCTGACGGCCTTCTGGTAGCGACGGATCGCGAAGGGCACGAAGACGATCAGCATGGCGGCCGTCCACAGCAGCGACGCGAGGATCGGGTTCTGCAACGGCCACGCATCCGAGACGGGCATCGTCGGATTGGTGTTGCCGAACAGCTCCCGCACCGCCTGCGTCAGCGCCGAGACCGGGTTCCATTCCGCGATCGTCTGCAGCACCGGTGGCAGCGAGGAGATGTCGACGAAGGTGTTGGCGACGAACGACAGCGGAAAGATCACCATGAAACTCGCGTTGTTGAACACCTCCGGCGTGCGGATCCACATCCCCACCACCGCCATCACCCAGGACAGCGCGTAGGCGAACAACAGCAGCAGCGCGTATCCGGCGAGGGCCTCCCCGAACGACGAGTGGATCCGCCACCCGACGAGCAGACCCGTCAGCGACATGACCACCAGGCTGAGCACGTTGATGAGGACGTCGGTGGAGGTGCGGCCCACCAGCACCGCCGACGGCGCCATGGGCAACGAGCGGAACCGGTCGATGATGCCCTTCTGCAGGTCCTCGACCATGCCCAGACCGGTCCAGGTCGCCCCGAAGATCACCGTCTGGGTGAAGATGCCGGCGATGAGGAACTCGCGGTAGGACATCCCCGGAACCTGGATCGCGCTGCCGAACACGTACGCGAACAGCAGCACGAACATGATCGGCGAGAGCATCGTGAAGACGATGAGATCGGGCACCCGCTTGATCTTGATGACGTTGCGCTTGGCGATGGTGACGCCGTCCGACACCATCATCTGAGCCGTGTTCATCCCACCGCCTCCTCGATCTTCTCGTCCGCCTCGTGCCCGGTGAGGGCGAGGAACACGTCGTCCAGTGTCGGTTTGCGCAGCGCCACATCGGTGACGCGAATGCCGGCCGCGGACAGGCGGCCGAGCGCCGTGGCCAGCGCATCGGCGCCGCTGCCCGTCGAACCGGTGTCGCTGAGCGGCACGGTGACGCGACCGGAACCCGCGTCGGCCTGGATCTCGCCGACCGCGAGGTCGTCGAGCTCGCGGCGCACAGCCGGGATCGTGGCGGCGTCCGCGACCCCCAGCTCGATGCGTTCCCCGCCGACGAGGCGCTTGAGTTCGTCGGCGGTACCGCGGGCGATCACGACCCCCCGGTCGATGACCGCGATCCGGTCCGCGAGCCGCTCCGCCTCCTCCATGTACTGGGTGGTGAGCAGCAGCGTCGTCCCTCGCGCGACGAGCTGGTCGATGACCTCCCACAGCTGCAGCCGGGCCCGCGGGTCCAGACCGGTGGTGGGTTCGTCCAGGAACAGCACGGGTGGTTGCGCCACGAGCGCACCGGCGAGGTCGAGCCGGCGCCGCATGCCGCCGGAGTAGCCCTTGACCGGACGGTCCCCCGCCTCGACCAGGTCGAACTGTTCGAGCAACTCACGTGCCCGCTCGCGGCTGCGTTTGATGCCCAGATGATAGAGGCGGCCGACCATTTCGAGATTCTCGAAGCCGGTGAGGTATTCGTCGACCGCGGCGTACTGGCCCGAGGCGCCGATGCGCGCACGCAGCGCGCGTGCATCGGCGACGACGTCGAGTCCCGCTACGGTGGCCCGGCCCTCGTCCGGCACGAGCAGGGTGGTGAGCACCCGCACCGTGGTCGTCTTGCCGGCGCCGTTGGGCCCGAGCAGCGCCGTCACCGTCCCTTCCGGGACTCGCAGATCGATTCCGTCGAGGGCCGTGACCGGTCCGTACCTCTTGATCAACCCCTCGGCGACTATGGCGTCGGCCATGAGTCCTCCCCGTCGTCGGATGTGCGCCCCAGTGTGCTACAGACCTCCGACAGGTTTCGAGCGGTTTTCCCGGCTCGTCAGATGCCGGCCAGCAACCGTTCCTGATAGCGCCGCATTCCGGCGAGCCAACGGTCGTAGTCGGCTCCCTTCATCCGGTACATGTCGAGGACCTCGGGGTGCGGGAGGATCAGGAACTGCTCGGCCTCGACGCCCGCGAGCACCACCTCCGCGACGTCGGCCGGTTCGAGGACCGCGCCCGCGGACGTGACGGCCCGTGTGGCCGCCGCGCCCAGGCCGTCGCCGGCGGTCTCGCCCTCGTGCAGCAACTGAGTGTTCACTCCCATGGGGCACACGCAACTGACGCGGATTCCCTTGCCGCCGTAGGTGACCGACAACCACTCGGCGAATCCCACCGCGGCGTGCTTGGTGGCCGAGTAGGTCGCCGATCCGATCTGGGTGAGCAGCCCCGCGGCGGAAGCCGTGCTCACGAAGTAGCCCTCCCCTCGCTCGAGCCACCGCGGCACCATCAGTTGCGCGGCGCGCACGTGCGCGCGCAGGTTCACATCGAGTGCGCGGTCCCAGGCGGCTTCGTCGGCGTCGAGTCCCGCCCCGCCCCCGATCCCGGCATTGGCGAAGTACAGCGCCACGGGACCGAGGTCGGTCTCGGCGCGGTCGACGATCGCACGGATACGGTCGGGATCGGAGACGTCGGCACCGACGCCCACGGCCAGACCGGCGCCCTCCGGATCGAGTTCGCGAGCCACCCGGCACGCGGCGTCGCCGTCGAGGTCGGCGACGAGCACCCGCGCGCCCGCGGCTACGAGGC
>NZ_AJFC01000199.1:0-1108 GCF_000256505.1 Rhodococcus sp. P14
ATTCCGTTCCCGGCTCCGGTGACAACGGCAACCTTGTCTTCGACGTGCACGGGGCTTTCCTCTCGTCGCGGGATGGTCCCCCCTGTTTAGTTGAATCAGACTTCAAGTTCAAGTGGTTGCGGCGGCTCGCTCCGGAATCCGCAGGGCGTTCGCCCACAGCCGCGTCAGAGTGGACACCAGCACATCGAAATCCACGCCGTCGCCGTCGCCCAGTGCGAGCGTCGAGTAGGCGAGGCGGCTGACCATGCCCGACAGGGCACGCGAGGCGAGCATCGGATCGATCTCCGGATCGGCGATGCCCCGCTTCTGCAGGTCCGCGATGCTGCGCGCATTACGGCGGATGAAGGTCTCACCGCGCCGGCGCCGCAGCTCGCGGAACCGCGGATCGATGCTGGCGACCTGCTCGAGCAGCACCATGAGACGGGCGTTACGACGGTACGCCTCGAGGTACGCCCGGTTGCTGGCCTCGAGCACCGCGTACGGATCGTCGGTCCCGGCGACCCGGCCCATCCCCGGGTGCAACATGTCCTCCTGGGCCTCCTGGAGGACGGCTGCGAACGCCTCCTCCTTGTTGTTGAAGTAGGTGTAGAAGGATCCCGTCGAGCACTTGGCCTCACGCGTGATGTCGGTGAGCTTGCTGTCGAGGAACCCGGACCGTTCGAAGACGACCCGCGCCGCTGCGATCAGCTCGGCACGGCGGCGCGCCCCGCGCTGGGTGACCGGCGGGTCGTGCAGCAGGTCCGCCGGCGCCATGGACGGTGCCGGGCCGTCCCAGTCGGCGTCGCGGCCCGCGTCGCCGCGGCCTGAGTGTGAGACGGAATTCATGTCCTACTTATACCGTCCCGCTCGATTCCCGGCCGTGATGTCCCGCCGGATCCCTCCGGGTCCGGGCCGGCGTCACCGCCCTCAGCCCCGCGTCAGCACCAGTCCCGACGTCGGCACCCCGGTGCCTGCGGTGACCAGCACGTTCTCCACGTCGGGAACCTGATTGACGGAGGTGCCGCGAACCTGACGCACCCCCTCGGCGATGCCGTTCATCCCGTGGATGTACGCCTCACCGAGCTGGCCGCCGTGGGTGTTGAGCGGCAGGCGCCCCCCCGCCCCGCTC
>NZ_AJFC01000200.1:0-266 GCF_000256505.1 Rhodococcus sp. P14
GCGACGAAGTCCTTCGCCTCACCGGGTGCGCAGAAGCCGAGTTCCTCGAGCTGCATGAGCACGTACGGGGTGAAGTGGTCGTAGAGCACGGCCGTCTGCACGTCCTGCGGGCCGAGACCGGACTGCTCCCACAGCTGGCGGCCGACGATGCCCATCTCGGGCAGCCCCGTCAGCCCGTCCCGGTAGTAGCTGGCCATGATGTACTGGTCCGGTCCGCTGCCCTGCGCGGCGGCCGCCACCACGGCGGGGGGGGGGGGGCGGGGGCC
>NZ_AJFC01000201.1:0-11378 GCF_000256505.1 Rhodococcus sp. P14
GGGCGGCTGCGGCAGGTCCCGGGCCCGGTCGGTGGTGGTGACGACGAGCGCGACACCCCCGTCGGATTCCTGGCAGCAGTCGAGCAGGTGCAGCGGTTCCGCGATCCACCGCGAATTCTGGTGGTCGTCGAGGGTGATCGGCTTGCCGTGGAAGAAGGCGTGCGGATTCGTCGCGGCGTGCCTGCGCGCGGCGACGGCGACCTTCCCGAAGTCCGCGCTGGTGGCGCCGGTGACGTGCATGTAGCGTCGGGCGGCCATCGCCACGAACGACGCCGGGGTACCCAGACCGTGCGGATAGGAGAAGGCGTAGTCGGTGCCCGAGGAATTGACCTGTGTGGACAGCGCGGTGTTGACCTGGCCGTACCGCGCACCGGAGCGTTCGTTGAATGCCCGGTACACCACCACGACCTCCGCGACCCCCGTGGCGACGGCCATTGCCGCCTGCTGCACGGTGGCACAGGCCGCGCCGCCGCCGTAGTGGACCCGCGAGAAGAACTTCAGGCTCGGGATGCCCACCGCACGGGCGACGGCGATCTCGGTGTTGGTGTCCATCGTGAAGGAGGTCAGGCCGTCGACGTCCGCAGGGCGCAGTCCGGCGTCGGCCAGCGCCGCCCGCACCGCCTCCGCGGCCAGGCGCAGTTCACTGCGGCCGGAGTCCTTGGAGAAGTCGGTGGCGCCGATACCGACGACGGCGGCGCGACGGGACAATTCGCTCATGCGGTGCCTCCGATCACGAGGACGGCCTTCGCGGTGATGTGATCGCCCAGACCGTTCCTCCCGACGACGTCGACGGTGATGCGACCGTCGTCCTCGACGGCGGCGACGGTTCCGGTCAGCGTGAGCGAGTCGTACGCGTACCAGGGCACCCCCAGCCGCAACGAGATCGACTTCAGCACCGCGCGCGGGCCCGCCCAGTCGGTGATGTACCGCTGCACCAGTCCGGTGTCGGTGAGGATGTTGACGAAGATGTCCTTCGAGCCGCGCTCCTGTGCCTTGTCGCGGTCGTGGTGCACATCCTGGAAGTCCCTGGTGGCCAGCGCAGTCGAGACGACGAATGTCGGGTCGGCCCGGATCGTCAACGGCGGCAGGGCTTGTCCGGCCGTTGCCACGTTCATGCGCGCTCCTCGCTCGGCTGCCAGGCGTACAGGGTCCAGGGGTCACCGCCGGTGTCGTCGTCGCCCGGGAAATCGAGAAAGATTGCCTCGACGGGCATCCCGACGCGCACGTCGCCGGGGTCCACCCCGCGCAGCTCCCCGAGCATCCGGACGCCCTCGGCGAGTTCGACGAGGGCGACGACGAACGGCACCGTCCGGCCCGGCACCTTCGGCGCGTGGTGCACCACGTAGCTGAAGACGGTGCCCCGGCCGGACGCGACGACGTAGTCCGTCGTCTCGTCCTTGTCGAGCCACAGGGCCGGCACCGGGGGATGCTGCAGCGTGCCGTCGGGGCGCCGCTGGATCCGCAGTTCGTGCGCGGCGACACCGTCCCAGAAGAACCGGGTGTCCTGCGACGCGGACGGCCGCAGCATGCGGGTGGGGTCGAGATCCTCCGGAACCGTGAGGGCCGAATGTGACATCGGTTCGATCGAATCGACGGGATGTGACATTCGGTCGGTAGCGCGGGAAGGTGGCGCGAACTTCAGGATGCGGAAGAGCATCTCGGCGACCACCTCGTCGCCGACCTTCCACACGCTGCGGGTGGTGAAGAACCAGCCCTCGCCGAGGCCGGTCTTCTTCGGTCCGGCGAGGTCCTCGAGGGTGGACTCGATGGTCACCTCCTCGCCGTGGCGCAGATAGCGGTGGTAGAGCTGATCGCAGTTCGTGGCGACGACCGACGTGTAGCCCGCCTCGTCGAGGATCTCCGTCATCCGGCGGAGCGGATCGTCCTCCTCGCGCTTGGCGCCGAGGCCTCGCATCGTCCACACCTGTGCCATCGCCGGCGGCGCGACGGGGCCGGCGTGGCCGGCCGCGATCGCGGCGGCGTCGTCGGTGTAGATCGGGTTCTCGTCGCCGATCGCCTCGAGCCAGTTGCGGATCAGCGGCAGGTTCACCGGGTCACGGCCCGCCCGCGGCTTGGACGGCCCGTCGGCGCGGACGCGCTCGGCGGCCGCGCGGATCTCGTCGTGGGGACCCGGCACGCCGGTGCTCATCGACACGTCCTCCTTCACCGCGGAACCCTGGGCATGGCCAGGCCCGCCGTCGCGATCAGCTCGCGCATCACCTCGTTGACACCGCCGCCGAAGGTGATCACCAGGTTCCGCTTGACCTGCATGTCGAGCCAGCGCAGCAGGTCCGCGGTCGGCGGGTCGCCCGGGTCCCCGAACCGGCCGACGATCTCCTCCGCGAGCCGGCCCGCGCGCTGGATGCGTTCGGTGGCGAACACCTTGGTGGCCGACGCGTCCGCGATGTCCACGGCCTCGGATTCGCTGGCGGCGACCTGCCAGTTGAGCAGTTCGTTGAGCCGGAACGTCGCATGGATCTCGCCGAGCGCGCGCCGCACGTCGGGCTCGCCGAGCAGGTCCCGGGAACGGGCCCAGGCGGACAACCGATCGTAGAGCCCGCCCACGCGACCGGCGGGGCCGAGCATGACGCGTTCGTGGTTGAGCTGGGTGGTGATCAGCCGCCAGCCCTTGTTCTCCTCGCCGACGAGCATCTCGACCGGGACGCGCACGTCGCTGTAGTAGGTGGCGTTGACGTGATGCGCGCCGTCGCAGGTGATGATGGGCGTCCAGCCGAAGCCGGGATCCTTGGTGTCCACGATGAGGATCGAGATGCCGCGATGCCGCGAGTCGGCGCTGCCGGTGCGAACCGCGAGCCAGATGTAGTCGGCGTCGTGGCCGCCGGTGGTGAAGATCTTCTGCCCGTTCACCACATAGTGGTCGCCGTCGCGCACGGCCGTGGTGCGCAGCGCCGCGAGGTCGGTTCCGGCGTCGGGCTCGGAATAGCCGATCGCGAAGTGCACCTCCCCCGCGAGGATGGCGGGCAGGAACTTCCGCTTCTGTTCCTCCGTCCCGTAGACCTGCAGGGTCGGCCCGACGGTCTGCAGGGTGACGCTGGGCAGCGGCACGTCGGCGCGCACGGCTTCGTTGACGAAGATCTGCTGCTCGACCTCACCGAAGCCGCGGCCGCCGAATTCGACGGGCCAGCCGACTCCGAGCCAGCCGTCCTTGCCCATCCGGCGCACGACCTCCCGATAGGTGGGTCCGTGGCGCTCGGTGCGCATGATCGCGGCTTCCTCGGGCGAGATCAGATCTGCGAAGTACCGTCGCAGTTCCGCCTGCAGCGCGCACTGCTCGTCGGTCAGGTCGATGAACACCGGGCCCCCACGAGGTCTAGTCGGTACGAGGCGCCGCCGAGCAGGCGCGCCAGGTCCTTTGCGGTCGAGGAATAGCGGTGCAGCGGGTAGGTCTCGTCCACGCCGAGACCGCCGTGCAAGTGGTGCAGCACGCCCATCGCGGGCGGCAGCTCCGCGGCGATCCAGTACGCGGCGACGTCGAGGTCGTCGTCCGCGGCGGCGCTGCGGGCGTCCTGCGCGACGCGCCAGGCCGCGGCGAGTGCCGCGACGTGCAGGGTGCGGGAGGTGACGTAGACGTCGGCGATCTGCTGGGCCACCGCCTGGAACGTGGCGAGCGGCCTGCCGAACTGATGGCGGGTGCTCACGTGCTGTGCGGTGAGTTGCGTTGCCCCCGAGAGCAGTCCGTCCGCGTAGGCACCGACCGCGGCGAGCGCCAGACGGTACAGGGCGGCGACGTCGGCGGCCGGCTCGGCGCCGTCGCCGAGGCGCAGGCCCGGCGCGGAGTCGAGCCGCACGGAGAACTCGGGAGCACGGGCCGACGACGGGCTCTCGATGAGGGTGACGCCCGGCGCCGTGGGCTCGACGGCGATCACACCGGCGGCGGTGGGCACCAGGATCCGTCGCGCCGTCGCCGCGTAGGGGACGCCGACGAAGTGCCCGGTGACGGCGTGGCGTTCCCCGTCGGGTACCGCCGTGGCGGTAGGCGACGCCGGGAAGGCCCGGCCGGCCTCGGCGAGAGCGGCGGTGAGGACGGCGCCGTCACCGACGTCCGCGAGCAGCTCGTCCTGCTGCGCCGCGGTGGCGAGGGTCCGGACGGGCAGCACGCCGAAGCCCAGGGTGGCCAGGGCCGGCACGGGTGCGGCGCCGCGTCCGATCTCGGTGAGCAGAGCGGCGACCTCGGCGACACCGAGATCGTCACCGCCGAGCCGCGCGGGCAGGGCGAGAGAGAGCAGGTCGGCGTCGGCGAGGGCACGCCACAGTTCGTCCGGGCCCAGGCCGCGGGCCAGCAGGCCCACCGCGACCTCGGCCACGGCCTCCTGCGTGTCGTCACGAGCGAAGTCCACGGATCCACCTTCGATTAGAACGTGTTCTAGTTGTATCACCTCGGCGCGGCACGTGGAAGTACCGCTCAGCCGCGCGGCAGACCCAGCAGGCGCTCCGCTGCGAGGGTGAGCAGGATCTGCTCGGTGCCGCCGGCGATCGTCAGGCAACGCGTGTTGAGGAACTCGCGCGTCAGCGGCCCCTCGACCCAGCCGGCCTCG
Organism: Rhodococcus sp. P14; assembly: GCF_000256505.1. Classification (NCBI taxonomy): domain Bacteria; kingdom Bacillati; phylum Actinomycetota; class Actinomycetes; order Mycobacteriales; family Nocardiaceae; genus Rhodococcus; species Rhodococcus sp. P14. The sequence goes on from NZ_AJFC01000201.1 coordinate 4,557, forward strand.
CCGGCGAGATCCATCGCGAGCTCCGCGGTGTCCTGACGCTGCCGCACGCCGATCAGCTTGCGCACGCTCGATGCCGGACCGGGATCCTGACCGTCGAGCTGCGCCAGGGTGGTCCGCAGCTCGAGCAGCGAGCCGGCCGTGGCCTCGGCGACGAGCCCGCCGATCCGGTCCTCGGCCACCGGGTCGCCGGGCGCCACCAGGTCCAGCAGTTGCTCGACCGCCTTCCCGAGCGAGGACCCGCCGCTCATCGCGACCCGTTCGTTGGCGAGCGTGGTGCGGGCGAGCCGCCACCCGCCGCCGAGCGGACCGACGACGCACTCGTCGGCGACGAACACGCCGTCGAGGAACACCTCGTTGAAGAGCGCGTCGCCGGTGATCTCCCGGAGCGGCGAGACGGTGATGCCCGCGGACTTCATGTCGACGAGGAAGTAGGTGATGCCCTTGTGCTTCGGGGCGTCACGATCGGTGCGGGCCAGGCAGATCGCCCAGTCCGCCTCCTGCGCGAGCGACGTCCACACTTTCTGCCCCCGCAGGCGCCAGCCGCCGTCGACCCGTTCCGCGGTGGTGCGCAGCGACGCCAGATCGGATCCTGCGCCCGGCTCGGAGAACAGCTGGCACCAGACGATCTCCCCGCGCAGGGTCGGTGCGGCGAAACGTTCGACCTGCTCGGCGGTGCCGTGCTCGAGGATGGTCGGCACGGCCCACCACCCGATGACCAGATCGGGCCGCTCCACCCCGGCGGACGCGAGTTCCTCCTCGATGAGGATCTGCTGCGCGGCGTGTGCGCCCCGTCCGTACGGCGGCGGCCAGTGCGGGGCCAGGAACCCGGCCTCGGCGAGCGCGGCCCGCTGCTGCGGTCCGGGCCGGTCGAGGTGCTGTGCGATCTCGGCGCGGATACGCGCGCGTTCGTCGTCGAATGCGCTCAGATCGACGGTGAGGTGCCGACGCGCGCCGGAGCGGGCGAGGCCGGCGACCCGGGCCCGCCAGGCCGCGGAGCCGCCGAGCAGCTGGCGGGGGGCGACGGCGCGGCGCAGGTACAGGTGCGCGTCGTGCTCCCACGTGAAGCCGATGCCGCCGAGCACCTGGATGACATCCTTGGCGTTCTGCACGGCGGCGTCGAGAGCCACGGCAGCGGCGACGGCCGCGGCCAGTGGCAGTTCGTGCGGCGCCGCATCGGCCGCCACGGCGGCGTCCCAGGCCGTCGCCCGGATCTTCTCGGTGCGGCACAGCATCTCGGCACACAGGTGTTTGACCGCCTGGAAGGAGCCGATGGGCCTTCCGAACTGTTCGCGGATCTTGGCGTACTCCACGGCCGTGGTCAGTGCCCAGCCGGCGACACCGGCCAGTTCGACCGCGGCGAGGGTGGCGGCGAGGTCGCGGACCAGACCTGCCGGAACGGAGACGACGCGGTCGGTCGGGACTGCGACGCGGGTGAGCCGCACTCGCGTGAGGGCCCGGGACTTGTCGAGGGTGTCGAGCGGTTCGAGGCTCAGCCCGGGGGTGTCCGCCTCGAGCAGCGCCCAGCATTCGGCTCCGTCGCCGGCGCCGATACGGGCGAGGACCGCGACCCCGGGCTCGCCGCCGATCGCCGTTCCCGCATCGCCGTCGAGGTCGTACCCGCCCTCCCGCGCGGTCGCGGTGAGTGCGCCGTCCAGCGCGACCGCGGTGGGCAGGGCGCCCTCGGCGAGCAGCTCCGCCCACTTGGCGCCGTCCGAACCGGCGGCACGCCCGAAGACGAGGGCGGCCAGCGCGGTGGGCAGCACCGGCCCGGTCGCGAGGTGGTACGCAGCCTGTTCGAGCATCGTCGCCAGGTCGACGACGGTGGCGTCGGCGCCGCCCGCGGCCTCGGGCACGGCGACGGCGAAGATCCCGAGTTCGGCGAGGGACGCCCACCCCGGCTGCCACATTCCGGCCGGGTGGTCACGTAGGTTCTGGATCGGCGGCGTGGCGCGCGCCCAGGCCTGCACAGAGGCCTGGGCGGCCAGCTGTTCGTCGGTGGTGGCGATGCTCACAGCGGGTTTCCGCCTTTCGGGAATGACACAATGCCTAGAACGTGTTCTAATATGACAGCCGGTTCAGAGTCAAGGCAGAGGAAGACATCTCGATGACGACATCGTCCCGCTCGCGTTCCACCGGCAGCGGAACTCTCACCGCCCTCACCGAGGACGACCTCAGTTCCAACGCCCAGAAGGAACGCCGCAAGCGGATACTCGACGCCACCCTGGCGCTCGCGTCCAAGGGCGGGTACGAGGCCGTGCAGATGCGCTCCGTCGCCGAGAAGGCCGACGTGGCAGTCGGCACCCTGTACCGGTACTTCCCGTCGAAGGTGCATCTGCTCGTCTCCGCCCTCGGTCGCGAGTTCGCACGCATCGAAGGCAAGGGCAAGATCCCGCCCGGTCACACCCCGCTCGAGCGGATGCAGCTGATCCTGAGCCTGATCACCAAGGCCATGCAGCGTGACCCGCTGCTCACCGAAGCCATGACCCGGGCGTTCATGTTCGCCGACGCCTCCGCCGCCGCCGAGGTCGATCAGGTCGGCCTGCTCATGGACCGGCTGTTCGCCCGCGCGATGAACGAGGGCGAGCCCACCGAAGAGGAGCTCGCGATCGCCCGGGTGATCAGCGACGTGTGGTTGTCGAACCTCGTGGCGTGGCTGACGCGGCGTTCGTCCGCGACGGACGTCGCGCGGCGGCTGGAGCTGACCGTCGAGCTGCTGCTCGGCGACGGCTCGCACCGGCCGGCCTCGATTCCGGTCCAGGAAGGCTGACCTGCGCCGCGAGTCGCGCAACTGTAACGGGAAACACGTCCCGAACCGGACATGGGAGACGACGCCGGCGGCCCGATCACCTACCTTTGAGTGAGTGAGCGCCCAAGACCTCCCGATCGACCTGCGCCGCGCCCTCGTCGCGCTGGCGCGGACCCCGCGACTCCTCGTGGCCTCCGACTACGACGGAACCGTCGCGCCGATCGTCTCGGATCCGGACAAGGCGTTCCCGAACGCCGAGTCGGTCCGCGCTCTGCGCGCGCTCGCCGGTCTGCCGTCCACGGCCGCCGCCGTGATCTCCGGCCGGGCCCTGAAGGATCTCGCCGCCCTGTCCCGCCTGCCCGCCGAGGTGCAGCTCGTCGGTAGCCACGGCTCCGAGTTCGACATCGGCTTCGTGCACGCCATCGACAGCGATGCCCGGCAGCTGCTGCGCGACATCGTCGCCGAGCTCGAAGTGATCGCCGCCCGCTACGAGGGTGTGCACGTCGAGTCGAAGCCGGCGAGTGCTGCGCTGCACGTGCGCAACGCCGACCCGGGGGATGCCGAGCAGGCACTGTCGCTGGTCCGCGGCGATCTCGCCCGGCACCCGGGGGTGCAGGTCACCGAGGGCAAGGCCGTGATCGAGCTGGCGGTCGTGCCCACCGACAAGGGCCACGCGCTGGACATCATCCGCCATCAGGAGTCGGCGAGCGCCGCGGTCTTCTTCGGCGACGACGTGACGGACGAGAAGGCCTTCGCGTCCCTCCACGGCCCGGACGTGGGGGTCAAGGTCGGCGACGGCGAGACCGCCGCGCAATACCGGATCGGCACGGTCGAGGATGTCGCGGCCGCGCTGGCGTTCCTGCTCGAGCAGCGCCGCACATGGCTCTCGGGGGCGGCGGCCTGCCCGATCGAGCGGCTGACGATGCTCGCGAGCCCGCGTGCGAAGGCCCTGCTGACCCCGGACGGCACGGTGACGTGGCTGTGCCATCCCGAGCCGGACTCCGCCGCCGTGTTCGCGCACCTGCTCGGCGGCGAACCCGCCGGGCACTTCACCATCGGGCCGAGCCGTGAGGCCCTGCCCCTGAGCCAGCGCTACATCGACGGCACCATGACCGTGGTGACCCGCTGGGCGAGCCTCGCGGTGATCGACTACCTTCCGCACGACGTCGAGCCGGGCCGCACCGACCTGACCCGCGTCATCACCGGCAAGGCCCGGGCGGTGGTGACGTTCGCCCCGCGCCCCGAGTTCGGCCAGGGCCAGGTCGGGCTCGAGCCCGTGGCGGACGGCCTGCGGGTACTGGGCTTCAACGAGCCGTACGTGCTGCGCTCCCCCGGCGTCGAGTGGAACATCACCACCGACGGCGCCCATCAGACCGCGCACGCCGTCGTCGACCCGTCGGACGGCGACATCATCCTCGAATTCCGTTGCGGCACAGACGACATCGGTCCACACCCCGTCGCGGAGGTGCAGCGGCGCGCATCCGCGGAGGAGTACTGGTGGAAGTGGGCGGCGGGCCTGGACCTGCCGCCGCTCAAGCGGGACCTGATGAAGCGGTCGGCACTGACCCTGCGCGGCCTCGTGCACGCGCCGACGGGCTCCATCATGGCGGCCGCGACCACGTCGCTGCCCGAGGAGATCGGCGGCGTCCGCAACTGGGACTACCGCTACTGCTGGCTGCGCGATGCCGCGCTGACCGCGCATGCCCTGGTGAGCGTGGGGTCGCTCGCCGAGGCGGACGCCTACCTGGACTGGGTGCACCGTGTGCTCGACACCGTTCCGGGCCCCGAGCGCCTGCACCCGCTGTACACGCTGGCGGGTGGTGCCCTGCCGCCCGAGGCAGTCATCGACACGCTGCCCGGCTACGCGGGCTCCCGGCCCGTGCGGGTCGGCAACGCCGCGAGCCAGCAGGTCCAGCTCGACGTGTTCGGTCCGATCGTGGACCTGATCTCGGCGCTGGCACACCGCCGGGAGGAACGCGGCGTCCCGCACGACCGGGCCCTCACCGACCGGGACTGGGAACTGGTGTGCGCCATGGTCACCGCCGTGGAGTGCCGCTGGTTCGAGCCCGACCACGGCATCTGGGAGATCCGCGACAACCCGCGCCACCACGTCTACTCGAAGGTCATGGGCTGGCTGACCGTGGACCGCGCGCTGACACTGGCCGAGAATTTCGGGCGCACCGCCGGCGACGGCTGGGCCGGCCTGCGCGCGGAGATCGCGGAGGAGGTGCTGGAGAAGGGCTGGAACGAGGACGTCTGCTCCTACACCGCGGCCTACGACGGCACCGACCTCGACGCGGCGACGCTGTTCATCGGCCTGTCCGGGCTCATCGACCCCGAGGACCCGCGATTCCACGCGACGGTCGTCGCCACGGAGGCGGAACTGCGCAGCGGGTCGACGGTGTACCGCTACCTGCACGACGACGGCCTTCCCGGCACCGAGGGCGGCTTCCACCTGTGCGCGGCGTGGCTGGTGGAGGCATACCTCCTCGTGGGTGCCCGTCCGCAGGCGGAGGCGCTGTTCGCGCAGCTCGTCGACGCGGCAGGCCCCACGGGCCTGCTCAGCGAGGAGTACGACCCCGTGGCCGAGCGGTCACTCGGCAACCACCCCCAGGCGTACAGCCACCTCGGGCTGCTGCGGTGCGCGCAGCTGCTGGCGGCACCGGCGGAGGCGGACCGGACGCTGTCGGCCGTCGATCACTCGGCGTAGATCGACGTCTCGTCGTGCACGCCGGTGGTCTGGCCGATGAGCAGTTCCGTCGGGAGCGTCTCCACCGTCGCGACCCCGGAGTGTGACGGTGCGGCCATGAGCAGGGCGCCGGTGCGCCTGCCCTTCTCCTCCTGAGGCTGGCGCACGGTGGTCACGCCCTCGCGCAGGGCTTCGCCGATCCCGTCGAAGCCGGTGATCGACAACTGTCCGGGCACCTCGAGACCGGCGCTGCGCGCCCACGCCAGCGCGCCGAGCGCGAGAACGTCGGTGGTGCACATCAGGGCGGTGATCGTCGGGTCCGCCGCCAGCGCCTGCGCGGCACCGGAGGCGCCGTCCTCCGCGGTGTGCGCATAGCGTTCGACGACGGTGAGGCTCGCGGGGTCGAGCCCGGCCGCCCGCAGGGCTTCCTGCACGCCGATGATCCGCTCGTGCTGGACGTGGAAGCGGTCGGACTCGAAGCGGGCGGGATCGACGACGCCGTCGCGGCGGTCACGGCCGAGACGCATGCACAGCACCCCGATCCGGTGGTGGCCGAGACCGATGAGGTGCTCGGCGAGCCCACGCATCGCGCCGCGGTCGTCGATGCCGACCAGCGGCGCGCTCGCGATGCCGCGGGGTTGGTCGCACACCACCAGGGGCAGGTTCCGCTCGAGGACGGCCGCGAGATACGGGTCGTCGGACGGCACCGAGTAGACGACGAAGCCGTCGACCGCGGCGCCGTGCACGACCTGGGCCGCCTCCTCCTCGTCGCGGCCCGGCCCGGCGGGGATGAGCAGCAGTCCCTCGCCGGCAGCCTCGCAGGACTCGGACAGGCCGGACAGGAAACTCATCGCGGCCGGATCCCGGAACGAGTAGCTCAGCGCTTCGGTGAGCAGCACGCCCACCGCCCCGGCCCGGCGGGTACGCAGCGAACGGGCCATCGGGTCCGGGCCGGCGTAGCCCCGGCGCTTGGCGACCTCGAGGATCTGCTCGCGAAGCTCGGCGGACAGCTGGTCCGGCCGGTTGTAGGCGTTGGAGACGGTGGTGCGGGAGATCTTCAGCTCGGCAGCGATCGACGCCAGGGTGGCCTGGGGACGCGGCTGACGAGACCTGGGCATGAACGGACGGTATCGGGTCGGCGCCGCGGCGACGAATCGGGCCGGATGGGCGCGGACCCGGACATCCGCTAAAGTGGAACGGTAACGGTTTCCAATAAGGTGGAACCGCGCCCCTCCCGGCCGTCCGGCCGAACGTGATCACAGGAGATGGAACAGTGCGACTGCCCCGCCGAATGCGCGCCGCCACCGCGACCGTGGGCTTGACCTGCGCCGCCGCGCTCACCCTCGCCGCGTGCGGCAGCGACTCGGGCGGCAGCGACTCCGGGGGG
>NZ_AJFC01000202.1:0-7927 GCF_000256505.1 Rhodococcus sp. P14
CCGGCGAGATCCGCATCGTCGCCTCCACCAACGTGTGGGGCTCGGTCGCGCAGGCCGTCGCCGGGGACCGCGCCCAGGTGCAGTCGCTGATCACCGAGCCGTCCGCCGACCCGCACTCGTACGAGGCCAGCCCCGCCGACGCGGCCGCGATCAGCGACGCGTCCCTCGTCGTCTACAACGGCGGCGGCTACGACCAGTTCGTCGACGACATCCTCGACTCGACCGGAGCCGGCGCCGCCACGGTCGACGCCATGGCCCTGTTCGAGTCCGGCACCGGCAGCGACCTCGACGACGGTCACGACCACTCGGCGGGCAGCCACTCGGCGGGCAGCGCACCGGAAGACGGGACCCACGAGGGCGAGACCCATGCGACCGAGGAACACGAGGCCGAGTCCCATGCCGCCGAGGAAGGCGACGCCCACGCCGGTCACGACCACAGCGGCATCAACGAGCACGTCTGGTACGACCTGGCCGCCGCCGACGCCGTCGCCCATGCCGTCGCCGACCGCCTCGCCGAGCTCGATCCGGCCGGGGCCGACACCTACCGCGCCAACGCCGACGCGTTCCACTCGCAGCTGCACGAGGTCACCGACGTGACCGCCGCGATCGCCGCCGCACACGCGAACACCCCCGTCGCGCAGACCGAATCCATCGGCTACTACCTCGTCACGTCCGCGAAGCTCGAGGACCGCACCCCCGCCGACTTCACGAACGCGATCGAGAACGGCACCGACCCGTCGCCCGCCGCGATCGCCGCGACCCGCCAGCTGCTCCTCGACAAGCAGGTCGACGTCCTGGTCCACAACCCCCAGACCGAGGACAAGGTCAGCCGCGACATGCGGGCGACCGCGGAGTCCGCGGGCATCCCCGTCGTCGAAGTCACGGAGACCCTGCCCGAGGGTGTGGACTACATTCAGTGGCAGAAGCAGACGGCCGAGGCGCTCGCCGCCGCCCTCGACGCCGCCCGCTGACCCTTCGAGCAGGGCAAGGACATCACTTCCGTGACCACACCGGCCGACGTCACCCCGGGCGGCACCGCCGCGGCACCGGGCGCGCCTGCGACGACCCCCGGACACAGCGCCGCCGTCGAACTCCGCGGCGCGTGCATGGCCTTCGGCGACCGCGTCCTGTGGCGGGATCTCGACCTCACCGTCGAGCCCGGCGAGTTCGTCGCAGTGCTCGGCCCCAACGGCGCGGGCAAGTCCACGCTGCTGAAGGTCCTGCTCGGTCAGCTCCCCCTCAGCGGCGGCACCGCCACGATCGCCGGCGTGCCCGCGCGCACGGGCAACTCGCACGTCGGCTACGTGCCGCAACAGAAGTCGCTCGACGAAGGTGTGCCGCTGCGCGGACGCGACCTCGTCGGACTCGGCGTCGACGGCCACCGTTGGGGCACCGGCCTGCGCTACTGGAAGACCCGCCGGGGCGCCGTCGACGCCGCGATCCGGCAGGTCGGCGCCGAGGCCTACGCGAACGCCCCGATCGGCTCCCTCTCCGGTGGCGAACAGCAGCGGCTGCGCATCGCGCAGGCACTCGTCGGCGACCCCCGGGTCATGCTCTGCGACGAACCGCTGCTCAGCCTGGACCTGGCCAACCAGCACCTCGTGTCGTCCCTCATCGACCGTCGCCGCCGCGAACACGGCACCGCCGTACTGTTCGTCACCCACGAGATCAACCCGATTCTGCCGCTGGTCGACCGCGTGCTGTATCTCGTCGACGGGCAGTTCCGCATCGGCACCCCGGCCGAGGTCATGACCTCCGAGGTGCTCTCCGAGCTGTACCGGACCGACGTCGAAGTCCTCGAGATCCGCGGCCGTCTCGTCGTCGTCGGCACCGGCGACGCCATCGACGCGCTCGGCAGCGCCGGCGGACTGCGCCCCGGGGAGGGCGTCCACCACGACCATCACGAGGATCAGCATTGAGCAGCAAGTTCACCGACGCGATGGGCCGGATGTTCGACGTGCAGGCCACCGTCGACCTGCTCCAGTACGACTTCGTGCAGCAGGCGCTGCTCGCCGGCGCGATCCTCGGCCTGCTCGCCGGCGTGATCGGACCCCTGGTGATCAGCCGGCAGATGGCGTTCTCCGTGCACGGCACCTCCGAACTCTCCCTCACCGGTGCCGCCGCGGCCCTGATCGTCGGCGTCTCCGTCGGGCTCGGTGCCGTGGCCGGTGCCGTGGTGGCCGCCGTCCTCTTCGGCGTCCTCGGCACCCGAGCCCGCGAACGCGACTCTGTCATCGGTGTCGTCATGGCGTTCGGGCTCGGGCTGGCCGTGCTGCTGCTGTGGGCCTACGACGGCCGCACCGGCGCCGCGTTCTCCCTCCTCACCGGCCAGATCGTCGCGCCGGGCGGCACCGGCATCGCGTTGCTCGCCGCGTGCGCCGTCGGCGTCATCGGCACCATGCTGGTCATCTACCGGCCGCTGCTGTTCGCCAGCACCGACCCCGAGGTCGCCGCGGCACGTGGAGTGCCGGTGCGGGCGCTGTCCATCGTCTTCGCCGTCCTGGTCGGAATCACCGCCGCCCTGGGCGTGCAGATCGTCGGGGCGCTGCTGGTGATGGCGCTGCTCATCACCCCGGCCGCCGCAGCCGCCCGCGTGGCGAGCGGCCCGCTGGCCGCGACGGTGCTGTCCGTGCTCTTCGCGGAGGTCTCCGCGGTCGGTGGCATCCTGCTCGCCCTCGCCCCCGGGGTTCCGGTCTCGGCGTTCATCACCGCCATCGCATTCGTCATCTACCTGGCGTGCCGCGGGATCGGCGCGGCCCGCACCCGACGCGGCATCGGACGCGGGGAGGTCGCGCCGGCCCCGGAGACGGCCGGCGCCGTCACCGCCTGAGTCCCGCGGTCCCGTCCGTCCCCTACGCAGTGACTAACCTGCTGGCATGGCGACAGCGGAGCAGACGAGCGGACGAGACCGGGCACCCGGGCGCTGGGAGTTCTGGGTGGACCGCGGCGGCACCTTCACCGATGTGGTCGCCCGCCGGCCCGACGGCACCCTGGTGACCCACAAGCTGCTGTCGGAGAACCCGTCCCGATACCGGGACGCGGCCGTGGCCGGGATCCGGGAACTGCTCGGGGTACCGGCCGGCGACCCCGTCACCCCCGGCCTCGTCGAGCAGGTGCGCATGGGCACCACCGTCGCGACGAACGCGCTGCTCGAGCGCACGGGCGACCGGACCGTGCTGGTGATCACCTCAGGTTTCCGAGACGCGCTGCGCATCGGCTACCAGAACCGGCCGCGGATCTTCGACCGCAACATCGTGCTGCCCGAGCTGCTCTACGAGCGGGTGATCGAGGTCGACGAACGCATCCGAGCCGACGGCACGGTGCTGCGGGCCCCGGACCTGGACCGGCTCGAGCGCGATCTGAGGCAGGTGCGCGACGACGGGATCGACTCCGTCGCCGTGGTGTGCATGCACAGCCACCTGTACCCGCAGCACGAGCACGCCGTCGGCGACCTCGCCGAGCGCCTCGGCTTCGGCCAGATCTCCCTGTCCGCGGACGCGAGCCCGCTGATGAAGCTCGTGCCACGCGGCGACACCACCGTCGTCGACGCGTACCTGTCCCCCGTGCTCCGCCACTACGTCGATCGCGTGGCCGACCAGCTGCCGGGTGTCCGGCTGATGTTCATGCAGTCCAACGGCGGGCTCACCGAGGCGATGCACTTCCGCGGCAAGGACGCGATCCTCTCCGGGCCGGCGGGAGGCATCGTCGGCATGAGCCGGATGTCGGCCCTGGCCGGGTTCGACAAGGTGATCGGGTTCGACATGGGTGGCACGTCGACGGACGTGTCGCACTTCGCCGGCGAATACGAGCGCGTCTTCCACACCGTCGTCGCCGGGGTGCGGTTGCGGGCCCCCATGATGGACATCCACACCGTGGCCGCCGGCGGAGGATCGATTCTGCACTTCGACGGCAGCCGGTACCGGGTGGGGCCGGACTCCGCCGGCGCCGACCCGGGTCCGGCCTGCTACCGGGGCGGCGGCCCCCTCACCGTCACCGACGCCAACGTCATGCTCGGGCGCGTGCAGCCCGCCCACTTCCCGCACGTGTTCGGTCCCAGCGGCGACGAACCGCTGGACGAGCAGACGGTGCGGGCCCGGTTCACCGCGCTCGCGGCCGAGATCCGGGGGACGACCGGCGACGACCGCAGCCCCGAGGAGGTCGCCGCGGGCTTCCTGCAGATCGCGGTCGCGAACATGGCCAACGCCGTCAAGCGCATCTCGGTGCAGAAGGGCCACGACGTCACCGAGTACGCCTTGACGACCTTCGGCGGGGCCGGCGGACAGCACGCCTGCGCGGTCGCCGACGCGCTCGGCATCCGGACCGTCCTCGTGCCGCCGCTGGCCGGTGTCCTGTCCGCGCTGGGCATGGGTCTCGCGGACACCACCGCGATGCGCGAGCAGTCCGTCGTCGTCGAACTGGACGACGAGGCGATGCCCCGGCTGCGCGACGTCGCCGCCGAACTCGAGGCCGCGGCGCGCACGGAACTGCTCGACGAGGACGTGCCCACCGAGCGCATCGACGTGACCGTCCGGGCACACCTGCGCTACGACGGCACCGACACCTCCGTGCCCGTCGCGCTCGCCGACCCGGCGACGATGACCGCGGAGTTCGAGGCCGTGCACCGGCGCACCTACTCGTTCCTCATGGACCGGCCGCTGATCGTCGATGCCGTCGCGGTCGAGGCCGTCGGGGCCACGCGCCGGCCCGATCTGTCCGGGCTCGGTCGCGCCGACAGCGACGCGACCGGGTCCACCCGCCCGTCCCCCGACACCGTCCGGATGTTCGTCGACGGGTCGTGGCGCGAGGCACCGCTGTACCGTCGCGAGCACCTCGCCCCCGGCGACTCCGTGGCCGGCCCGGCCATCGTCGCGGAGGACAACTCGACCACCGTCGTCGAGGCCGGCTGGGAGGCGGCGATGTCGGAACAGGGTCATCTCGTGCTGGCCCGGGTGCGCGCCCACGACGGCGCGGAGGTGGGCACCCACGCCGATCCGGTCATGCTCGAGATCTTCAACAACCTGTTCATGTCGATCGCCGAGCAGATGGGCACGACTCTCGAGTCCACCGCGCAGTCCGTGAACATCAAGGAGCGTCTGGACTTCTCGTGCGCGCTGTTCGATCCGGACGGAAACCTGATCGCGAACGCGCCGCACATCCCCGTCCATCTCGGCTCGATGGGCACGAGCGTGCAGGAAGTGGTGCGCCGCCGGCACGGGTCGATGAAACCCGGGGACGTGTACGCGGTCAACGACCCGTATCACGGCGGTACCCACCTGCCGGACGTCACGGTGATCACGCCCGTGTTCGACGGGTCCGGCGAGCACATCCTCTTCTTCGTCGCCTCCCGCGGTCACCACGCTGAAATAGGCGGAACCACACCGGGTTCCATGCCCGCCGCCAGCCGCGACATCCGCGAGGAGGGCATCCTGTTCGACAACTGGCTGCTCGTCGAGAACGGAGCCTTCCGGGAGGCCGAGACCCGTGCGCTGCTCAGCGGCGGCCCGTACCCGTCCCGGAACCCCGACACCAACCTCGCGGACCTGCGCGCCCAGGTCGCGGCCAACGCGCGCGGCGTGGTCGAGGTGGGCCGGATGATCGACCACTTCGGTCTCGACGTCGTCGAGGCCTACATGCGGCACGTGCAGGACAACGCCGAGGAGGAAGTGCGCCGTGTCGTCGACCGTCTCCACGACGGCGAGTACCGCTACGAGATGGACTCCGGTGCGGTGATCGCGGTCCGGATCACCGTCGACCGGCAGGCACGCTCGGCGACGATCGACTTCACCGGCACGTCACCGCAACTCGCGTCGAACTTCAACGCGCCGGCCTCGGTCGCGCGGGCCGCGACGCTGTACGTCTTCCGCACGCTCGTCGCCGACGACATCCCCCTCAACGACGGTTGTCTGCGTCCGCTGCACATCGTCGTCCCCGACGGGTCGATGCTCGCCCCCGAATTCCCCGCCGCGGTCGTCGCCGGCAACGTCGAGACGTCGCAGGCCGTCACCGGCGCGCTCTACGCGGCGCTGCGGGTGCAGGCCGAGGGTGCCGGGACCATGAACAACGTCACCTTCGGCAACGAGCGGTACCAGTACTACGAGACGCTCGGCTCCGGGTCGGGTGCGGGCGAGGGCTTCGACGGGACGTCGGTGGTGCAGACACACATGACCAACTCGCGTCTGACCGATCCCGAGGTACTGGAGTGGCGCCTGCCGGTGTTGCTGGAGGCGTTCACGATTCGTCACGGCAGCGGTGGCGGCGGCCGGTGGCGCGGCGGCGACGGCGCCGTGCGACGGCTCCGGTTCCTCGAGCCGATGACCGTCAGCACGCTGTCCGGACACCGGCGCGTGCCGCCGTACGGGATGGCCGGTGGCGAGCCGGGCGCCCTGGGCGGCAACCGCATCGAACGCGCCGACGGCACCGTCACCCGCATGGCCGGCTGCGACTCCGTCGAGGTCGGGGCCGGTGACGTGCTCGTGGTCGAGACCCCGGGCGGTGGCGGCTACGGCCGATAGGACGAACGGGACTCCGGGACGGGATCGAGTTCCCGCAGGACGGGCAGCGCGAAGCACACCGCCGCGACACCGACCATCGGCAGGGCCAGCGCGAAGAACGTCGTGCGCACACCCGTCGCGTCGATCAGGGGCCCGGCGACCAGGATCCCGGCCGGGCCCGCCGCGTACGCGGTCGAGGTCATCACACCGACGACGCGGCCCCGCATGTGCTCCGGGCTGCGGGTCTGCATGGCCCAGTTCGCGATCGGCCCCACCGGACCGTACGCCAGGCCGATGAGGATGCCCAGCAGCACGAGGACCCCCAGCGGCGGCAGGAACGCCATGCCGATCGTCGCCGCACCCAGCACCGTGACCGCGACGAGCATCAGGGTGCGGCGCCGCAGACGCGACGCGAAGGCGCCGTAAGCCAGGGCACCCACCAGACCACCGACACTCAGCGACATCATCACCCAGCCGAGCCGGGCCGGCGCGTCCATCCCGGTGAAGTAGGTCGGAAGCAGCACCGACTCGATCGGCAGGAACAACGCCACGACGATCATGTCGACCAGTGCGAGCGTGCGCAGCAACCGGTCTCGCCACACGAACCGCAGCCCCTCGAGGGTGCCGGCCCACAGCGAAGCCGGGCGGGTGGACCGGTCGGGCCGGCCGGCGTGCTCGAGCCGGAGGAAGGCGACGGTGACGAGGGAGAGCACGAAGCACGCCGACGTCACCCACAGGGTGTTCTCGGGGCCGACGGCGGCGATGAGGACGCCGCCGACACCCGGGCCGATCAGGTAGGCGAGGTTGTAGTTCGCCTCGTAGAGGCTGTTGGCGCGGTCCAGTGACCACCCTGCGGCGCGGGTCGCCGCCGGCAGCATCGATTCGCGCGCCGAGATGCCCGCCGGGTCGAAGACGGCGCCGAGGGCCGCGAGCGCGGCCAGCAGGGGCACCGAGAGTCCGACGGTCGCGGCGAGGACCGGGATGGCCGCGACCGACAGCGCCGAGAGCGCATCGGAGACCAGGGCGGTGCGCCGGCGCCCGAACCGGTCGACGACGGTCCCGGTGAGCAGGCTCGCCAGCAGCAGCGGCACGGTGGCTGCACCCGCGACGATCGCCGCGTCGGTGGCCCGGCCGGTCTGTTCGAGCACCAGCCACGGCAGTGCGACGACCACGATGCCGTTGCCGGTGGCGGACAGCAGGGTGGCGACGCCGAGCAGGGTCAGGGGCGCGAAGCGGCGGGTGGTCAGGTCGAGGGCGGTCACGTCGATCGGCATTCACTCGGAGGCGGGGGTGCCGCGACGCTAGCAGGAGCCCGGGGATCGGCACGAGCGATTTTCGGGCGGGGGCGCCGTCCCGAACCGAGCCGCGACGGGAGCCGCGGCATCGAGGATCCGATGTCGCGGCGCACGACGCGACCGGCGGGGGCGCCGCCCGGG
>NZ_AJFC01000203.1:0-25857 GCF_000256505.1 Rhodococcus sp. P14
CGGACGCTCGGCGCGACCTCATCCCCATCGCGGTGGCGGCACTCGCGAGCGCGACCACTGCGATCGCCCACCATGCGTACGTGAACACCGCCAGCGTCTCGGCGTCGGCGGAACCGAACTCGCCGAGAATGGCGACCAGCATGGACACGCCCAGCACGTACCCCATCTGACGGCTGGTGTTGACCACCGCACTGCCCGTGGACACTCGTGCGGGCGGCAGATCGACCGTGGCCTTGGCCAGGAGGTTGGGCAGCGAGAAGCCGACGCCCACACCGACGAGGAGCCAGCCCGGCAGCACCTGCGTGGCGTAGTTCACCTCCTCGGTGGCGCTGACGGCCAGCATGATCACCCCCACGCCGACGAGCACGTTGCCGATCGCCACGAGGGTGGACGGTGCGAGACGATTCGACAGGCGCTGGCTCACCGCCGCGAAGATCGGCACCATCAGCGGGCTGGGTGCCACCGCCAGACCCGTGACCAGGGCGCTGTAGTGCGCACCCGTCTGCAGGCGGAGGATCACGCTCAGCAGTACCGCGCCGAAGGCCGTGCAGAACAGCAGGGCGGTGACGTTCGACCAGAAGAAGGACCGCACCCGCAGCAGCGCGGGATCCACGACCGGCGCCGGGTGCCGTCGCATCCGGACGGCCACTGCGGCGAGCCCGACGACGGCGACCGCGAAGGCAGTCAGGGTGCCGGTTCCCGACCAGCCCCACTCCTGCCCCTTCACCAGCGCGAGGGCGAGCGAGCCCAGGGCCACCGCGAGCACCGCCGCGCCGAGGACGTCGGGAATCCGCGTCACGGTGGCGTCCTTCGTCTCGGGCAGCAGCACGACGGCCCCCACCACCGCCGCGATGCCGACCGGCACGTTGATCAGGAACACCCACTGCCAGGACACCTTCACGAGCGCCCCGCCGATCACCGGCCCGACCGCCGCGGCCAGGGAGGTCGACGTGGCCCAGATCTTCACCGCAGTGGCGCGCCGCTCGGGCGGCAGTGCCGTCAGCAGCAGACCCAGGCTCGTGGGAGTCAGGGCCGCCGCCCCGACCGCCTGCAGGACCCGGAATCCGACGAGCCACCAGAGCGTCGGACCGAGCGCGCACGCCAGACTCGCGACCGTGAACACCACGAGCCCGACGACGAACCCCGCTCTGCGACCGTAGCGGTCGGCCAGCCGGCCGGCCGGAATGAGCAGGGCCGCATACACAATGGTGTACGCATTCAGGACCCAGCTCAGGTCCGCCAGGGACGATCCGGGATACCCCTCCCCGATCGCGGCGAAGGCGACGCTGACGACGAACACGTCGAGCATCGCCATGAACGCCGCCGAGCACAGTACGAGCAACATGAGATTGGACCGGTCCCGAACCGGGGCGTCACCCGTCTGCTCGCCGACCATCGTCCGACTTGATTCGACCATGGCCCGACTCTAAACGGCTGACTATGGTCTACACAAGTCTGGTCCGGCCGGACGACGAAACATTCTGTCCCGGACAGTCTTCGCGTCGACGAGATGCTCCCGTGGACCCGAACGGCACGAGTGACCCCCGCAGCGACGTGCGCCGAAGGGTGAGAGCGTCGCGCACATAGTTCCTGGCCCGCCAGGGATCTCGATCTCCGTGACGCGGAAACCGATCGAC
This sequence comes from Rhodococcus sp. P14, assembly GCF_000256505.1. Lineage (NCBI taxonomy): Bacteria > Bacillati > Actinomycetota > Actinomycetes > Mycobacteriales > Nocardiaceae > Rhodococcus > Rhodococcus sp. P14. Next base: position 1,638 of record NZ_AJFC01000203.1, read on the forward strand.
CGACCGGCAGATGTACCCCGACGACAGGTCCAGGAAGGGACGCGCCGCCAGCGTCTCCTCCCGGCGCGGCACCACCGGCACCTGCCCGTTGCGGTCGATATGGCTCAGCACCCTGCACATCACGCGTGCGTTGAGATCCGCGCGCAACGTCCACGACGCATTCGCATATCCGATCCCCGCCGCGAAATTCGGCACCCCGGTCACCATCGTGCCCTGCCAGAGGAACTCGTCGGACATCGTCACCGGCCGGCCGTCCACGACGAAGTCGATGCCGCCGAACACCTGCATCTGCAATCCGGTTGCGGTGACGACGATATCGGCTTCGAGGACACGCCCCGACCGCAGACGAATCCCCGCGGGGACGAACCGGTCGACGTGGTCGGTCACCATCGTGACCGTGCCGTGCCGGATCGCGGTGAACAAATCCTCGTCCACGACGGCACACAGCCGCTGATCCCACGGCGCATAGGTGGGGGTGAAGTGCTCGGCGACGGTGTCCCGATCCCGCAGGGAGCGGGTGACCAGACGGGTCAGCAGCGACCGTGCGGCCCGCGGATACCGTCGACAGAACCAGTACAGCGAGCCGGTGAAGGCGATGTTCTTCGCACGCACCAACCGATGGGCTGCGAGCGGCGGCAGCACCGCCCGCGCCCAGTCCGCAGCGATGTCCCGGCGCGGCAGCGGGAACACCCACGTCGGTGAGCGCTGCAGCATCGTCACGTGCTCGGCGCGCTCCGCCATCGACGGCGCCAAGGTGATGGCCGTGGCTCCGCTCCCGATGATCACGACGCGTCGGCCCGTGTAGTCCAGTTCCCCGGGCCAGAACTGCGGATGGACCACCGTTCCGGTGAACGACTCGATGCCCTCGAAATCGGGGGTGTACGCGCGTTCGTAGTCGTAGTACCCGGCACAGGCGTAGAGGAACGCACACGTCACGGTGCGGCGGGCCGTCTCGTCCGGGCCGACCCGCTGTTCGACGGTGAGACTCCACCGCGAGCGGGCCGAATCCCACGACGCCTCGACGACACGGCTGTTGTACCGGATCCTGCCGGCGATGCCGCCCTCCGCCGCGGCCTCCTCGAGATAGTCCAGAATCGCCTGCCGGCCGGCGATCGCGTCCGCGCCGCGCCACGGCTTGAACGGGTAACTCAGGGTGAACATGTCGGAGTCGGATCGGACCCCCGGATAGGTGAACAGACTCCAGGTGCCACCGAGGCACGCGCGTGCCTCGAAGATCGCGAACGTCTTGTCCGGAAGTTCCCGCCCGAGACGACAGGCGGCGCCGATACCGGACAGCCCGGCCCCCACGATGACGACATCGAAGTGCTCGGTCATTTCCGGTTCCGATCCGCTGCGACGGTGAACGGATTGGTCACGGCCAGTACCCGCTGATACCCCGCTCCGGTCACCCGCTGAAACATGTCGAGCCCCTTCGCCTCCCAGCCGATCACCACGCGCGCCCTGCGACGTCGCACCCCGGCGACGATGGCCCGGGCCGCCATCTCCGGTGAATGGAACGCCAGCCGCCGATCGAAGATCTCCGCGACCGACGCCGCGTCGATCCCCCGAGCCGTCGTCGCGTTGCGTGCCACCGCAGTCCTGATCCCACCCGGATGCACGCACGTGACCCGGACCGGAAGCCGTTCGGCGATCATCTCCTGGCGCAGCGCTTCGGTGAACCCTCGGACGGCGAACTTCGCCGAGTTGTACGCGCTCTGCCCGCCCAGCGAGAGCAAGCCGAAAAGGCTCGAGATGTTGACGACGTGACCGTCGCCCGACGCGACGAGGTGCGGCAGGAACGCCTTCGTCCCGTGTACGACGCCCCAGTAGTCCACCGCCAGGACGCGTTCCATGTCGGCGAAGTCCGACTCCAGGACACTGCCGAAGTAGGCGATGCCCGCGTTGTTGTACACCTGGTGCACGATGCCGAACTCCGCCACCACCTCCTCGGCGTACCGCGAGACGGCGTCTCGATCGGACACGTCGAGAAGTGCCGTCGACACGTAGGCACCGTGGGATTCGCATCGGCGCGCAGTCTCGGCCAGAGTGCTGTCGTCGATGTCGGAGAGAGCGAGTCGCGCACCCCGACCGGCCAGGTTCTCCGCGAGTGCGCGGCCGATTCCGGACCCGGCACCGGTGACCACACAGGTCTTTCCCATGAACACGGTCGGGCTCACAGCGTCACCGCCTTCGTGGTGCGTCGCCGGGCCACTACGCGAGCTCCCCGCGACGGAACGGTCGTGATGTTGCGTGCCTTCTGCTTCTCCGGACGCCGGCCGGGCGGGCTGAGATCGTAGGCGCGCAACACCTCCCGCAGGACGACCGTCATCTCCATGGCCGCGAACGCGGCACCCGGACACCGGCGTGCACCGCCGCCGAACGGAATCCAGGTGTTCGCCGCGGGCTGGACGCCCAGGAACCGCTCCGGCCGGAACTCGCCCGGTGATTCGTGATGCTCGGGGTCGGCGTGAACGATGCCGATCGCGGGGAGCACGGTGATGCCCGCGGGCAACCGGTATCCGCCCAGTTCCACGGGTGCGGTGAGCTGGCGGGCCACATCCTGGATCACCGGCTTGAGGCGCAGCGCCTCCTTGGCCACCGCGCCGAGATACTCGTCGTCCCCCGCGTCCGCCGCCTTCTGCGCGTCTGCCAGTACGCCGGGGTTGCGGACCAGTTCGTGGAAGGCCCATGCCAGCCCCGTGGCCGTGGTGTCGTGACCGGCCAGGAGAATGGAGATGAGCTGATCCCGCAGTTCTGCATCGCCGAGCCCACCGTCTGCGTCGTCCACCGCGGCCTGCACCAGCCGGGAGAGCACGTCGGTTCGGTCGTGCAGGTCGCCCGCGACCCGACGTTCGGAGATCTCGGCGTAGACGATCTCGTCGAATCTGCGCTGATGCTTCCAGTGCGTGCTCCAGGGCCGGATCCGCGCAAGCTTCGGGCTGTGCAGTCCCATCAACGTGATCGGGTCGATCTCCGTGATGTGCCGGATCGCGGGTCGCAACTCGGCGAGGCGGTCGGGCGCGGTGACACCCAGCACGACGGTGAGGATGACTTCCAGCATGAGGTCCTGCAGCCGCTCCAATGTGGCGAAGGGGCGGTCCACGGGCCAGTGCGCGACCTCGTGCCGGACCAGCGTGGTCACGTCGTCGCGGTAGCCCTGCAGCGCCCGAGCACTGAACGCGGGCGTGAGCAGCCGCCGGACCCGCTTGTGCCGGTCCTCGTCGGTGACCAGCACGGCGTGCTCGCCCATGACCGGGCGCATGATGGCGTTGCCCTCGCCGGCATGGTAGATCTCGGGGCTGCCGGCGAAGACCGTCCGGATGTCCTCCTGCCGTCCGAGCACCACCATGGGCCGGTACGGCGCGGTGGGCTCGATCAGGAAGGTGTCGCCGTAGCGCCGCGTCAGCACGGGATAGATGCGATGCCGCGCCAGCGTGAACAGCAGGGTCTGGACCACGGCGGGCAACCTCGGGCCGGGCGGCAGCGATGTCGGGGGATGCGAGGTTTCGGATCGGGACAGGGTCATCGTGGTTCCTCGAGTGAGACGGTGCCGGCCCCGGACCGGGACTCGGCGGGTCGCGCGCCGGGTTCCTCCGCGGCAGCGCGGTCGGAGCGGCCGACGGCGCGGCGCAGGATGGGCGGGGCCATGACGGACGTGACGACGGCGACCAGGACCAGGGCCGTGTACGCCTCGGTGCCGAGCACCCCCAGGCTCAGGCCGACGGTGGCGATGATCACCTCCACCACACCGCGTGCGTTCATCCCGGCCCCCAGGGCGATACATTCCGCGCGGTCGAGACCGCTGAGTCTGCCGCCGACGAACGCACCGGCAAACTTCCCGGCGACGGCCACGACGAGGAGCCCGGTCGTCGCCAGCAGGACACCGGGCCGGAGCAGACCGGACAGGTCCATCCGGAGCCCCGCGGTGGCGAAGAACAGCGGGGCGAGGACCGACATGACAACCGCATGCAGGGGTGCGAGGACCGGCGCGCGCACGCCGCCGGAGCCGATGAGGACGCCGGCGACGAACGCGCCCAGGATCGGCTCCAGTCCCATGGCGTGCGTGGCCGCCGCACCGCCGAGGACGAGGATCACCGTCGTACTCACCATCGCAGTCGAATCGCGTGACGCCTCGGCGTGGCGCACCGCGCGGCGCACGAGCATCCTGCCGATCGTCGCGGCGAAGAGCACGACACCGGCGAGACATCCGACCGGCTCCAGCACGTCCGATACCCCCAGTGCCCCGGCCGTCACCAACGCGGACACCAGCGAGAGCAGGAACCAGGCGATGACGTCGTCGATCACCGCTGCGGACAGGACGAGCTGCCCGATCCTGCGGTCGGTCAGCCCGAGTTCCATGAGCACCTTGGCGATGACCGGGACTGCGGTCACGCAGATCGCCACCCCGACGAACATCGCGAAGATGGCCGGGCTCGTGCCCTCCGGGCGCATGGGGGGCGGCGCGATCGCACCGATGCCGACACCGAGTGCGAGGGGGATCAGCAGGCCGGCAAGGCTGATCTTGGCTGCCGGGCCGGCCAGTCGTCGCAGACGCCCGACGTCCACGTGCATTCCCGCCAGACCGACGAGCAGCAGTACGCCGAACTGGCCGACGGCGTCGAGAAGGTGGACCTGCCCGCCCTCCGCAGGGAACAGCCACCCCCACACGCCGGGAGCAACGTGCGCCAGGACGGACGGACCGAGCAGCACTCCGGCCAGCAATTCCCCGGCAAGCGCGGGCAGGCCGAGCCTGACCGCCAGGCCGCCGAGGACCCGCGCACCCAGCAACAGCACGGTGACCTGCACCAGGAACACCAGCAACCAGTGCGCCGGCAGCGGCGCGGTGAGGTCGAGTGCCAATGTCATCGGAGTCGCCTAGTCGAGTCCGCCGACCCGACGCCAGTCCCGGTTGCGATACGACACCATGTCGCGGGCCACCTGCATGCTCAGCCCGCTGCCGTGGCGCAGCTCCGACAGATACAACTTGCCCGCTTCCTTCGCCACTCCGGCGAATCCGTTGGTGAAGTAGGTTCCGCGGATGTGGGGCGGACTGGCGTACTTGCCCCACAACAGAAGCCGGGTCATGTCCCACAGCGTGAACTCACCCGTGGGCAGACGATTGTCCGGGTCGAGCGCTCGCCAACCGGTCCAGCGCGCGGACGGAACCAGCTCGCTCTCCTTCAGCGCGACGTGGATGCGATGGCCGGCCTCGGTCGCGTCGATCTCCTTGTCGCGGTATGCCTGCATCGCCGCGCACGCCGCATCGAACATCGCAGCGAACCGCGGATTGTCGACGGCCTGCAGCCCGCGGTAGGGCGGTTGCTCCAACCGGTCGAACACCGCCTTGTCCCTGGTCTTCTCGTACTCCATGACGGTCTGCATCTGCGCGTTGGCGCCGTACATGGTGGCCAGGCACCACACCCGGTGCCATGCATTCCACAGGTCGAAGTGGTCCCAGGAGGTGTACGAGAAGCTGACGAGATCGTCGTAGTACCGGAACGACCGCTTCGTCCAGGTCTGGACGTACTCGAACCGCTCCACCGAGAAGTCGTCCTCCCGGACGGCGGAGATCAGACGGTGACCGAGTGCGTTGAGGATCATCATGGTGACCGCGAGACCGCTGGAGAACAGCGGATCGATGAAGTCGGAGGCATGCGGGAGCAGGACCCAGCGATCGCCGACGATCCGCTTCGATGCGAACTGGCTCCGGTTCGAGGACGTGTACGGCCGCACCGCCCTGGCCGCCCGCATCTGCCGCTGGATCGTGGGAAAGCGATCGACGTGCGCCCAGAACTCCTCCTCCGGCGTCTCGCCGTCTCGTTTCGGGTACACGTCGATATCGAGATTGATTCCGACACTGCACAGTTGACTGGTGGTGCCCACGTGGTTGTCGAAGGGGATCACCCACGCCCAGCCGCCCTCGAACAGGTGGTGCAGCGTTCCCTGGGAGAACGGGCTCGGCATCAGGTGCTGCTTGCGCGGCGGGGCCACGCGGTCGAACGGTTCGACACCCACGAAGTGGTTGAAGATCGTGCGGGACCGGGTCCGGTACGGCGGGTCGATGCGCAGATCGAGCTGCTCGCCCAGCAGACTGCGCATGCCTCCCGCGTCCACCACGAAGCCGGCCCGGAAGTCACCGCTCGACGCGGTCCGGATGGTCGCCCCGTCGGAGTCGAAGTCGACCGCGGTGACCGGTGTGTAGGTCAGACCCGTCGCACCGTACGACAGCGCGACCTGGAACATGTAGGCGTCGACGTCCTGCCGGAAGAAGTGCGAATCCGGGCCGATGGGCGGGCTCCACGTCGGATGCTGTGTGCATTCCTCGGCCGCGAACGGCTCTCCTTCGCGGTGGTACGCGAATCCGAAATTGCGTTTCACACCGGATGCGGCACTGACCTTCCGGCGAAGTGTGTTGTGCCCGGCCAGGTATCCCAGCTCCGGGACGTCGTAGCGACGCGCCAGCACCCGCAGCCCGACGATCGTCTCCGGCACGGTCGATTCCCCGATCGCGAAGCGTGGGTGTCCGCCGGCTTCGATCATCACGACCCGGACGCCGTTGCGGGCGAGGATCGCCGCGAGCGCGGTTCCGCCGATGCCGCCACCGATGATGGCGACGTCGAAGGTGCGGGTGTCGTCGGCCACCTCGGGTCTACTGATTTCCAGCATCGTCTCAGCTCTCCTGGTTCGTCGAGATTGCGGCAGCCGGCACCGAGCTGGTGCGCTGCACGAAGTCCGCGAGCAGCTGTGCCACTTCGAACGGTTTGTCCTCGGGAAGCAGCGAACACGAGTCGGCGATCCACTCGAGTCCGGCATCCGCGAAATCCCCGGCGAGACGCTCGGCGTGTTCGGGTGGGAACACGCGATCCTCCCGGGACCACACGACCAGCACCGGCCCCGGGAAGTCGCCGAACGACTCTGCGGCCGCGAGGACAGCGCTCGGTTCCAGGCTGCGGAGCATACGGCGGAGGTCTGCGTAGACGGCGTCGCTCTCGAGGGCCGGGAGGACCCACGAGTCGGAGGTGGCCGGTTCGACCGGTCGACGCGCGAGCCAGCCGTAGGACATCGGGAGCCGCCGCAGGGCCCGGATGCGCAACGGGCCGAGGATCAGTTCACGCGCCGCCGGCGCGTAGGCGATGGCCTTCATGATCGCCCGGTACCGCCGCGGTGGGCAGTTGTCGTACGCACCGCCGGCCGTCAGGACCAGCCGTCGGACGAGGTCCGGCCGCGTCGTGGCAACCAGTTGAGCGACGGGGGTGCCGCCGTCGTTGCCGACCAGCGTCACCTCACGCAGATCGAGTGCTTCGAGCGCCTCCGTCACGATCGCCGCCAATCCGGCGAAGGACAGATCCGCGTCGGGCATCGGGACGGAATGGGCGCCGAAGGGAAGGTCCAGCGCGATGCAGCGGAAGCGCCCGGACAGAGCGGCAACCACCTTGCGCCAGACGTTCGCATTCGTGAGTGGACCGTGGAGGAGAACGATCGGTTCACCGGCACCGGCCTCGAAGTAGGCGAGCCGGCCGGTGGACAGTGTGAGCTCGCGCCGTGTGCCGAGACTGCGATGGCGCCACCATGCGCGACGATCATCGGTCATGTGGGACTCTCGTTTCGGTCGTGGTGATGAAGTGGGAGACGAGTGCGGCCACCCGCTCGGGTCGGTCCTCGGGTGCGAGGGTGTAGGCGTCCTGGATCCACTCCAGCCGTGCATCCGGAAAGTCCCTCGTGAGCCGGTGCGCATTGGCAGGCGGACAGAATCGGTCCTCCCGGGACCACGCGACGAGGACGGGACCGTCGAACCTGTCGAAGTGCCGCGCTGCTTCCAGTGTGTGCCGCGACTGCAGACCGGTCACCACTCGCGCCAGGTCCCGACGCACTCCGCGATTCCGGATCGCCGGCAGCACATACGAATCCGAGATGTGGGGCGGAAGTGCTCGTCGGGTGAGCCAGCCCTGGGCGATCGGCAGACGCCGCAAGGACCGCACCGTCATCGGCGCCAGAATCGGGAGCAGGCCTCCCGGCACCGACGCCGCGAGCTTGAAGAAGCCGAATACCGCGGGCGGACAGTCACCGTACGCATCACTGGAGGTGAGGACCAGGCGTCCGACGAGATCGGGACGTTGTGCGACGACGAGCTGCGCGACCGCGCCGCCCGTGTCGTTCGCCAGCACGGTTGCGCCACTGAGCCCGAGCGTCTCGATCGAGTCGACGACCAGTCGCGCCAGCCCGGGGAGTGACAGGTCGACGTGGGGCACGCCGACGTCGTGCGATCCGAACGGCAGGTCGAGCGTCACGCACCGGAACTGCGTCGACAGCGGGGGCACGACTCGGCGCCACAGGTTCGCGTTGACCATCGCGCCGTGGACGAGGACGATCGGTTCGCCGTCTCCGCGTTCGAAGTAGCGTACCGCCCCCGACCCGATACGCACGTCGCCGCGTTCGCCGAGATCGGGATGCCGCCAGCCGGGCTGGAATCGATTGTGCACCGTCACGTCACCTCGCCTGCTTCCGGCCGAACTGCCGGTACAGCGATGCCCGCGCATCGTCGACGACGGAGACCACCGAGTTGTGCGGCCGACTCGCGGCACGGACCATGGACACCGCCGCGGGCAGACCCATCAGCCTGCGTGGGTTGTACTCGTGCCTCAGCATGAGCGTGAGATTGTCCCTGCGCCGCCGGGACGCACTGATGTATCGGAACAGTTCGATGTCCACCGAATTGGTCGGAAGACCCAGTCCGATCGACCGGGAGAAGTAGTACATCGGACGCGCTTCGGCGTCGCGTTCCTTCCACCACCGTCGGGTAGCGCGGTCGATGGTGCGCGGGCTCCCCCATTCCGGCAGCACCGTGCGGGTGAACATCCGCACCTGCCGCAGGGCATCGGAGATCCCCTGGCCGGTGATGACGTCCTTGAAGTGCCCGGAGTCGCCGATCAGCACCCAGCCCGGTCCCGCCGCCTCCCGGAAGTAGCCGTCCATCCGACGTACCTGGCGGACGTCACCGACCTGTTCCGCGGCGGCCATGAGACCGCGCAACGTGGGGATGATGCGCTGCGCGTTCTCCTCGAACACCTCCCTGTTCCGGTAGTCGCGGGGGTCGTCGCGGGGCGGCTGGGCGACCACCAGGGTCAGGCCGTCGTCGCACGGGACCATGAAGTAGATGTCGCGGCCGTCACGAACCAGCTGGAACTCGGGCGGCACCGGCAGATTCCGGTAGTACCGCCAGACGGCATCACGATCGTTGGTGGTGACCGCGTACTTGGCGGAACCCACGAGCTTGGCAACCGTCGAGTTCCTGCCGTCCGCACCCACGACCAGCGGTGCCAGGATCCGGATCTCGCTGCCGTCGGCTCTCGTCGCCAGCACCCCCCGCACCCGTCCGTTGTTCTCCTTCAGCAGCCGTCGCACCGTCACGCCGGTGCGCACCGGCACCCCGACGGCTTCGACCCTGCGGCGCAGGAGCTCGTCGAGGCCCGACCGTCGCACACACATCCGCGGCCACTGCGGGTGATGCACGGACATGTCCACTCCGTCCATGACCGTTCGAGTGGAATGCAGTGGTGGAGCACCGAACTCGTGCAACTCACGCAGCACACCCAGCTCGTCCCACAGCCGCAGGTCCTGCAGGTAGTGGGTGGAGAGCACATCCGTTTCCCGCTCACCACGATCGAGCAGCGCCACGCGCTTTCCCGCCTCCGCGAAGCGGACGGCGAGTGCACACCCCGCGATCCGGGCGCCGACGATCACGATGTCGGCGGTCTCGATGCACGGTTCACCGGTCGAGCTCGAGCTGCTCGCCCCCTCGCAGGATCCCGCACCGCTCGGCGGCACGGGATCCTGCGTCCCGGCACCGGGCGGGATGTCGTCCGTCGGCGGCGCCAGGACGGCCGAATCGATCTTCGCGCTCATGAGAAGACTCCTTCCTCGGCCGGAGCGACGCGTCCGGGCACGTCCTCCCGGGACTTCGGCGATCCGGTCCGCAGGTCGTGCCGATCGGCGAGGTCGAGCATCCGCAGGTATGCCCTCGTGCCGGCCTCGAGCGCGGGCTTCGGCAGTGTCAGGCCCCGCAGGCGGGTCCACGGCAGGGTGCTGTCGGCCGCGCTGCCGCCCACCGTCCGCCCGAAGCGCCAGGCGGAATCCACGGCGAGCGACAGACCGTGACCACACCAGGCGCCCGCGTAGAGGACACCGGGCCGTCCGGGCACCGGAGCGACGACCGGCAGCCGGTCCTCGGTGCTCCCGGCCAGCGCAGTCCATCTCGCCACCACCGGCACATCCTTCAGAATCGGGAATCTCTCACCGATCTCGCGACGAAGTCTCTGCTGTACCGCATCCGCGGTGCGGGCGTCGGGGACGGGATCGCCGGTCGGTACGACGACCGGTCCCCCGCCGAACACCAGCCGGTGGTCGGCGGTCATTCGGTAGTAGTTGAAATAGTTTCGCTGGTCGATGATTCCGCCACGACCGTTCCAGCCGAGGGCGGCGCGCTGTTCGAAGCTCAGCGGGTCGGTGGCCAGTACGTGAGCTCGGATCGTCACCACCGAGTTCGGGAAGGGATTGAGCTTCTGCGCGTACCCGTCCACGGCCAACAGGACACGGTCCGCGGTGATGTCGGCCGACGCGGTGTAGAGCTTGGTCGCACCCCCTCGTGCCGGCTGCATGTCGACGACACGACTGTGCTCGTGGATCTCGACACCGCGGCGGCGTAGTGCGTCGGCCAGGCCGAGCAGCAGGCGGTACGGATCCACGAGCAGCACGTTCTCGTACGAGAATCCGGCCACGTATCCCGGTCCCGCCCGTTCGACGAGGTCCTGCGGCCCGAGCCACTCGACGCCGTAGCCGAGTTGTTCGAGGTGCATCAGGTGGGCCGCCATCCGCTCGCGCTGACGAGGCGTGAGCGCCGCGAGCGTGTGCGGTTCCTCTCGCGCATCACAGTCGATCTGCTCGGTCCGGATGAGCTCGCGCAGCAGGTTCACCCCGTGCTGGGAGGCGCCGAAGGCGGCGCGCGCCGTGGTGTCGCCGTACTTCCTCCTCAGCGACGCGAGCGGAATCTTCAGACCGGGACCGACGATGCCGGTGCTGGCGCCCGTCGCCCCCGATCCGATCCGGCCGGCCTCCAGGACGGTGATGTTCAGTTCGGGCCGTTCCCTGGCCGCGTAGTAGGCCGCGGTGAGTCCGGCGAGTCCGGCGCCGACGACCACGAGGTCGGCCCCGGCCGACCCGCGAAGTCGTGGTGCATCGGGGACGTAATCCGCCAGTTGCTTCCAGATCGGTGCCGTGTCCAGGCACCGGGTCGCATCGACCATTGTTCCTCCTTTCAGAGCGAATTCGTCGCCCGGGCGAGACTCCAGAGGTCTCGCAGGCGAACACGACCGGGAAATGCGATGTACTCCGGCGTCACCAGGGTGGGACGCCATTTGAGCTTGAAGGCCAGCTGACTCGCGGCCGGATAGACGGCCGAACCGTGCTTCGCGATCAGTCCTGTTGCGGTGCTCAGCATGCGGGACGCACCCGGAAGAGCAGCGTCCGGGTCGATGCCGACGAACGGTGTGAGCCCCAGGTGCAGCCAGGGCGCATCGTCCTCGCGCAGCACCTGTGCCGCCTCGGCGAAGATGTGCTCGACAACGCCGGGTGGCGCGTCCGGGGATCGCCGCGTCAAGTCGTAGAGCCAGCCGGCCTTCTCGCCGAAGACGGGCGAGTAGGAGATGTACGCGACGATCCGGCCGGCGGCTTCGGCGACGAAGAGCCGGCGTTGCTCCTGGACCTCGCCGCCGCGCTCCCCGACCATCAGCTTGAGTCCCTTGACGTGACGCCCCTTGTTCCGCAACCACGCGGCATCGAGCCGGTCCAGTCGGGTGGCGAACGCGGGGTCGGTCAGCTGCTCCGGCGTCGCCTCGCGCACGGTCACCCCCTCACGACGCGAACGGGTGATCATGTTGCGGGTCTTGACGAACTTCCGGCCGCGCAGGCTGAATGCGGAGAGGTCGATGCTGTACGAGGATCCGAACTGATTGACCACCCATCCGTTCGCGGCTGCGCGCTCGGCATCGGACCGCTCCAGTTGCACGGCCACGACCCGTTTCCCGGCGCGCTTCGCCGCTTCGGCGAAGGCATGGTCGACGGCGGATCGATCGTGCTCGGGGGTGACGGCACCGGTGAACTGGATCCAGTAACGTCGGCCGACCGGCCGGTAGGCGACGAACCCGGTGCGACCCGGCACCGTGAAGTACCGGTTGCCCTCGTTGAGTGCGAGGAACGCGGACGAACTCCGGGCGTAGTCCCGCAGCACGGCGAGCGCATCTCGCCGCGCGAGGTGCTGCGCGGCGTCCTGGGTGGTGGTCACGCGTCGACCGCCAGCGCCGGCTGTCGTATCTCGCCGAACAACCCGGACAGGATGAGGGCGATGTTCTCGCGCAGCGCACCCTCGGCGACCGGGTCGAGAATGTCGGCCAGTGACGGAATGCCCAGGTCGAACCGGGCGTCGAAGACCACCGACGCGCCGTCTTCCGTCCGGCCGATGCGCCAGGTTCCGTCGAACACCTCGAAGTCCCCTTCGAGTTGCGTGAACGCGATCGTTCCGGCGTCGCGGTCGAGCACATCGTGCTCGGTCCAGCGCAGCAGCCCCTTGCGGAACTTGACGGTCCAGCTGGACCGGACTTCGCCGGCGTCCCCGGGGGCCACCTCGACCGCGACCACAGCCTCGGTCAATCGGGGGTAGCTCTCGAAGTCGCCGATCCGGTCGAAGGCGGCGCTCGGGTCGATTCCGGGGAGGACGAACGACATGGTGACACTGCGCATGGGGGTTCTCCTTGCTGTAGGGCTCAGGCGAAAAAGGCAGCGGACAGCGCGTCGGTGAACGCGGTCAGGAAGAAGTCCAGTTCACCGTCGGAAAGGACGGCCGGCGGGGTGAGACGTAGCACTGTCGGCGAATTCAGGGAGTGGTTGACCAGAACCCCGCGATCGACGAGGTTCAGGTACAGGTCTCCGACCGATCGAGGATCGTCGAACTCGATGCCGATCAGCAGTCCGCGGCCGCGGACCTCGATGCGGTGCGCCGAGGAGTGAGCCGCCACGGCGTTCCCGACGGCGTGGACGAGGCGCCGGCCCAGATCCGCCGCCTTGCCGACGATGTCGTCGTCGCGCATGACCCGGATCGTCGCCGCGGCTGCCGCACACGCGATCGGCGAGGCCGCGAAGGTCGAGGAATGCAGGTACGGGTCCTTGGCGAACGGTTGATACGTCTCTGCTGTGGCGACCATCGCGGAGATCGGGACGACACCGCCCGAGAGTCCCTTACCGACGAGCATGATGTCCGGAACGATCCGAGCGTCGTCGATACCCCACCACGTGCCCAAGCGCCCCAGACCGGTCTGGATCTCGTCGACGATCAACAGCGCGTCGTGCTGTCGGCACAGATCGGCCGCGGCGGCGAGATAGCCGGGAGGGGGCACGATCACCCCTCCCTCACCCTGTACCGGCTCGACGATGAGGACGCCCCGGCCCGCGACCCGGGCGAGCGCGGCGTCGAGTTCGGCGGCGTCCCCGTACCGCACGGCGGTCACCCCCGGCAGCAGCGGCTCGAACGGCCTCTGGAAGACCGGGCGGGCGGTGACACTCAGTGCCCCCAGGGTCTTGCCGTGGAAGCCGTTGACGGTCGTGACGATCTCGGTCTTGCCATGTGCCCGCGCCAGCTTCAACGCCGCCTCGGTGGCCTCGGCGCCCGAGTTGACGAAGTGCACGAGGTCCAGGCCCGCAGGCGTGACGGCGGACAGTGCCGCCGCCGCGTGCACGCCCGCGGGTTCGAAGAAGACGCGCGTCGACATCGGGTGCGTGTCGATCTGCCGGTGCACCGCTGCCGTCACCTCCGGATGCCGGTGCCCGAGCAGATACACCCCGTGGCCGCCGAAGTTCAGGAAGCGCCGACCGTCCGCGACGACGACCCAGGCGCCCTCCGACGCGATCTCCTCCATGCCCCCGAGCAGACGGCCCAGAGCGGCCCGCCCGCTGCCCTGGTGAGCACGGCAGAGGTCCTCGATCCCGGTCCGGACGCCCGAGGCGGTCACGCCGCCCGCCCGTCGTCGTCGCCGGCCACGAGCCCCTTCACCTGCGCCCAGTAGCGCATCGACAGGTAGGCCGTCTTCCGGAGCTCCTCCGTGGTGACCTGCGCGGCGAAGCCCAGTTCCGGCAGCGAGTTCGGCAACGGGTCGGCGCTCTGGAAGAGCCAGGCGAACTCGAGCAGATCGCGGAACTTCGCCTGGAGCGGGGCCGGAAGCGAATCCTCCAGCAGCGGAAGGATCAGGCGGTCCACGGCTTCGGTCGGGATGAGACGCGGTTCCCGCGTCGACAGACCCAGGTCACCCGCCAGGCCCATGCACAGGTCCATGATCTGCCGTGCACACAATGCCTGGTCGCCGGCTGTGAGCCAGTACTCGCCGGAGGTGACCTCCTGACGTACGAGCCGGCCGATGACGGCCGCAACCAGGTCCTGCGGTACGAAGTCGATGAGAGCGTTCGCCGGCATCGGGATCATCGGTGCGGCGCCCCGCACGATCGCTCCCAGCACGGCGTGCAGACCCTGGAACGCCGCCATCCGCCCGTCCGCCGAATCACCGATGACGATCGACGGCCGCACGATCACACTCGGCACGGCATGCGACCGGACGAGCGCCTCGGCTTCGATCTTGGACTGCACATAGGCCGCGGCTCCCGGCGAATGTCCCTGTGCCGAAGGTGGATCCGCGACGAAGGCGGTACTGAAGAAGTACAGCGGCGCCGATGCCTGCGTCGCCAGCTCCAGCAATGCCGTCGGGCCACCGAGATTGACCTCACGAATCCGTCGCGGGTCCTCCCGCCAACTGGTTGCCGCCGCCGCGTGCACGATCACATCCACCCGGCGGGACAGCACGGCGTAGTCGCCGGCGGACAGGCCGAGCCGCGGTTCGGCGAAGGACCCGGCGAACTCGCTGACCCGGACGTCGTCGACCGGGTTGCGGTTGCGCATGCAGACCACGTCGAAGTCGTGCGACAGTTCGTCGATCAGTGCCCGTCCGACGACGCCGGAGCCGCCGGTCAACAACAGTGTCTTTCTACGCCACGTCATTCTTCGCTCCTCATGCGATCTCGAGGGGGCTGCCCGCGAAATAGCGCGTCAGCGGTCCCGCCATTCGCGTGCGCGACGGCGGGGGGAAGCCGAGGCCGTTGACGGCCGCGGCGAGGTATCCGACGTCGTCCGACGTCATGAAATTCATGCCACCGAGCAGTTCGACCGCTCGGGGTACCACCAACGCGATCGTGTCCTGTACCGCGTACCGCACCAACAGGGTGTCGGCCAGGAGCCCCGCGTCCGTCTGCGCGTGCGGGACCTGCCGGGCGATGTTCTCGATCGCCGCGTGCGCGCTCTCGGTGCGCGAGACGAGCTGCATCCGCTCGACGTCGGCGGATCGTTCCACCGACAGCACACGCTCGACCAGTGCGCTGGCCGCACCCAGGTACGAGGCGGCCATGAGCAGCTCGAACCACACGAAACCCGCGGTCTGGACGGCGTCGAGCCGCCCGTCCTCGGTCACCTCCGTGAGTACCACCAGATCCGCAGGCACCAGGACGTCGTCGATCGTCACCTGATCGCTCTCGGCGCCGGCGAGAGCGAAGCTGGACCAGAACGGCGCGACCGTCACACCCGGGTCGTCGGCGGGAATGAGGGCGACGGCCAGCCGGTCCCCGCGACCGTCCGGGGAGGGCAGCCGGAGACTGGCCGTGAGCAGGTCCATGGACCGCGCCAGACTGCACGGTCGTTTCGTCCCGCTGACCCGGACCCCGTCGGCCGTCACGGTGGCGTCCATGGTCGGGGTGAGGATGTGGCCGTCGGGGCGGCCCTCCGCGAATCCGGACGCGACGAGCATGTTCTTCGCGGAGATCGCTTCGAGGACGAGCCACTCCTTTCCCCCGGCCTCGGCGAGCAGCACGAGGCTGGACACGGAGAAGTGGTGCATGGTGCTCGCCACGGCCAGGGACGGCGACCGCGAGCCCAGTGCCCGCTGGATCCTGACGGCATCGAGAGCATTCGCGCCCTTGCCCTTGTATTCGACCGGAATCACGAGTCCGGCTCCGCCGGCATCACGCAGCAGCGGGATACCGAGGGCCGCACTGCCCTCGAGGTCCGCGAGCGGGACATCGGCCAGCGCGTCGTCGAGTCCCGGCAGGAACTGCTCGAGTACGGCACGTTCACGCGCGAGGAAGCGCACGTCGAAACCCCCTGTGGTTCGTGGAATCGTCGGAGCGGACACCGACGCGGTGGTAGGCACGGTCGAAGGCATCGAACTCCGGATGCTTCACCGGTTCGAACGAGATTCCGAACGGCTTCATGGTGTTTCCGAACAGAGCTCGGTCTCCGCACAGATGGATCGGCAGTGCGAGAAGCGCCCATTCCGGACCGAAGATCAGCGACCATGCCGCCGCAATCGCGGCTGCCGTGAGGAAGCTGTGCATCACGTTGTAGGCGACATAGTAGCCCTTCGCAACCGCGTGATCCGCGCTGCGCCGGTACGCGATCGCGCCCGGAATGTAGCCGATGATGTCGATGATCAGAAAGAGCGCGACGAACGCCACCCAGTCGATCTCGTCGAGATGGGCGACGGCCAGCACCACGACGACCACCAGTGCGAGAAACCACTCGGCCCGCGCGACCGCATGCGTGGCCTCGGTTTCGAATCTGTTCAGGTTGTCCACAGCGACTGCTCTTTTCGTAGTTCTGGGATCGGGACCGCTTCCCCTTCGCGGAATCCGCGTCTGGCGTGCCATCGGGCCAGCGGCGCGGGCGCCCACCAGTTGTACCGGCCCGTCAGTGCCATGACGGCCGGGACGAGGAACGTGCGCACCACGAACGCGTCCACCAGCACGCAGATGGTCAGTCCGAGGCCGAGTCCGCGCATGAACGAAACCTCCCCGGCGGTGATCGCCAGGAAGACCACCGTCATGACGACCGCGGCGGCCGTGACGATGCGACCTGTCCGCGCCAGGCCGGCACACACCGACCTCTGGTTGTTCCCGGTCGCCAGCCATTCCTCGCGGATGCGCGACAACACGAAGACCTCGTAGTCCATCGAGAGCGCATAGGCGATGGCAGCGAGCAGGGGTGGAACGAACGCCGTGACGTGTCCGGTCGCGGTGGTACCCAGACCCCCGAGGTTGCCGTCCTGGAAGATCCACACCATGGCGCCGAATCCGGCTGTGAGCGAGAGGGCGTTGGTGACCAGCGCTTTGACCGGAAGCACCACGCTGCCGGTCATCAGGAACATGAGCACGAACGTCGCGAGAGCGATCAGCGCGACTGCGACGGGCACGCGGTCGGTGATGCCGTGCACGTTGTCGAGGTCACGCTGCGCGAGGCCGCCGAAGAGTGTGGGTGCCGGCGACCGGACCTCGCGCAACCGTTCGAGCTGCTCTTTGCCCTCCTGCGAGTACGGGTCCTTCGTGGTCGAGACCGTGACGTATGCGCTGTCACCGGAGATTGCCGAATCGACTCGGAGTGGGCTGATCTGCATGCCCTTCGCATACACCCCGCCGGGGCTGCTGACCGACAGGACACCGTCGATTGTCGAGAGTTCCCTCGCGTAGTCCGCGACCTGCGGCACGGTCGTCACTGCACCGGTCAGAACGATCGGGGTCGAGCCGGCGAAGTCCTGGGCGAAATCGGCTCGCAGAATGTCGCCCGTCTGCCGCGAAGTCGTCGACTCCGGCAGCGCCCGGTCGTCGGGATACGCCAACTGCACACCCTGGAACGGCCACGCGAGGGTCAGCAGCGCGATCGTGAGCGTCACCAGGACGACGACCGGTCGTCGCATCACCGCCGCCGACGTGCGGTACCAGAACGAATCCTCGACGGCGCGGATCGGCACGGCTTCGCGACGGAACCAGCGTCGCAGCGGCTTTCGCACATCGAGTGCGTCGATGCGATCTCCTGCGAGAACGATCAGCGCCGGCGCGACGCACAGCGCACCCGCCATCGCGAATCCGACACTCGCAAGTCCGGCATATGCCAGGGAGCGAAGCAGATACGGTTCGAAGATCAGCAACGTCGCCAGGGTCACCGCCATGGTCAGCGCCGAATAGAACACGGTCCGGCCGGCCGTCAGCATGGTGCGTACCAGCGCCGCGTGTGCGTCGGTCCCCGCATCCCGTTCCTCACGGAATCGGTTGACGATGAACAGCGTGTAGTCGACCGCGAGAGCCAAGCACAGGCCCGTCGCCAGGTTCACCGCGAACACCGAGACGTCGGTGACGGCGTACAGCGCCCAGAGGCAGGCACCGGTGCCGACGACAGCGATAGCCGCGACGAGCAGCGGGAGCAGCGCCGCGACGAGACTGCCGAACACCCAGACCAGCGCGATGAAGGTCAGCGGTACCGCAATGATCTCGAGCCGGATCAGATCACTTCGGGACTGTTGTGTGCCTTCGTAGTACGTGATGGCCTGACCACCGGCGGTGACGGTCACACCGTCGCGGGTTCCGACGAGGGACGCCGCGATCTCGTGCGCCCGGATCGGTGCCTCCCGATCGTCGCCGGCGATTCGTGCGACGACCAGCCCGGTGTTCCGGTCCGCACTCAGCAGGGTCTGGTCGAGCGGGGAGGGTGCGGTCCAGTACGACGCAATCTGGACCGCGTGTGGCGAATCTTGCAGTGCCGCAACAATCCTGGAGGATTCGTCACGCGCTCGCACGCTGCCGGCTCCCGCAGGGTCGGTAACCGTGAACACCACCGGCAGTCCACCCGTTCGGAACGTTTCGTCCAGAATCTGTTCTGCCCGAGCTGATTCCGATGACGGAACATCGTATCCACCGGACGGCAGCCGGGTTGCGGCCGGCGCTGCATAGACACCTGCGACGACGAGGAACAGCATCGCCGCCCCGACCACGGTGCGAGGTAGACGCCATGCCACTTCGGCGAGTCTGCCAAGGATCATGCGCTGTGCCCATTCTGATCAATCACCGGCACGGCAACCTGGACGTCGGCGACCTCGTTGTACACCGACATCCAGATGTGTTGCCGTAACGGTGAATCCCCCCAATGACCTGCCACCGGGGTCCCCTACCCGGTGTGGCCGCTGTCTCGACAGCCATGCGCCGACGTCCCCATCGGCCGGTCGGACCGACGGCGGCGCCGTTGCCGATGATCATGCCCGAGGGCACCCCCGGCGTCAACCTGTCGGCGAACAACCTCGACGACGCTCGGACCGGTCACCCGGATTCCGACGAGTTGGACGTTCCTGTGCATATTGTTGCCCCACAACGAAGTCGGAGGTCCCCGACTCACGGGGGCCCGTCATCGAATCGCGCCGGATCACACGCGTGAGACCGTGCCCTATCGGACGGTTCGCCCCGGCGGACGCAGCAGTCCTTCCACGATGCGTCGGACCTTGTCCCCCGCCGCTCCGTCTCCGAGGCGCATGGCGGTGTTCGCGGACCGCAGCACCGCGTCGATCTGGAATGCCGCGAGATCCGCATCGAGATCGGCGATTTCACCGTTCTCGACGGCGACGGCGAGCTCGCCGGAGAGCGCGTCGACCCACTCCTGCTGGTTGCGCGCGAGCGCGTCCCGAACCGGGCCGGGCCGGCTGTCGAACTCCGTCAGATTGGCGGCCTGGAAACAGCCGCCGGCGAACAGTGGCCGTTCCGCGTAGACGATCCAGCGTCCGATGAGCTCCCGGATCCGCGCCACCCCTCGGGGTTCGGACAGGGCAGGACGAACGACGAAATCGACGAACATCGACCGGGCATGATCGACGGTGGCGAGTTGCAGCGCCTCCTTGGTACGGAACAGACTCTGGATACCGGCCTTGCTGAGACCGGTGTCGGTGGCGAGGCGTCCGAAGCTCAGCCCCTCGAGACCGTCCAGCGACGCGAGGTCGACGGCCCGGTCCAGGACCGCGCGACGAGTGCGGGCACCCCGAAGAAGCCGCTTGTCGGTGATGTCACCGACAAGCGGACTTGCCGTTCCCGACGACGGGGGTGTCGCGCTCGACATGCGGTGAATTTTACGTCACCCGATTCTCCAGCGATTTCGTGGCGGATCCAGTCCTGCCCCTAGGCCCGGTCGGCGCCCACCCGGGCCGCGAGCTGTTCGAGGACCAACGTCGCGAGGACGGCCTGCCCGGTGGTGGCGAAGTGAATCTTGTCCTCACTCAGCAGGTTCTCGCGGTCGTTGAGCGGGTGGTCCCACGAATCGGCGAGGACGGCGTCGAACTCGCGGGCGAGTTTCCGGGTGATGTCGTTGAGGCGGGCGACACGCTCGGTCCAGTCCGGGAAGGCCGGGATGACGAATGCGCGACCCAACGTCAGGACGCTGAGCTGGGCGCCGGTCCCCGCCGCCCAGGTGTACATCGTGCGCAGTCCGTCTTCGATCCGATCCCAGTCGGGATTGCGGCGCAGGAGATCGTTCGCCCCGCTGTTGACGTGCAGCAGGTCGGGTTCGAAGGCGGCGATCCGCTCGGCCTGCTCCTCCAGCGCCTGCGCCGTGGTGGCACCGATGCGCGCCGTGTTGAGGTATCGGAGGTCCGGTTCGACCATTCGAAGAACCCGTTCGACCCGAGCGGGCCATCCGAGGTTGTCGTAGCCGGGCGTGGGATCGCCTGCGCCCACCGACAGGCTGTCGCCGAACACGGCGTACCGCTTCCACGGTGCACCCTCGAGCATCGCGGCGGCCGTGGCCGGAGGCAGGACGTGCGGATCGGTGTCCTCGGTGAGCGGCTTCGATACTGTCGTCATGCGGATGAGCATACGATCGACCGTATTATTTCGGCAAGATGTGGCGCGCCTCGCCGTCGCTCGGAGGGGCTGCGTGTCGCTCGCCGGCCGATCGCCGACCGCCGGTCCGGGACGGATATGTTCGGGGGCAGCGAGATCCCCCGGACGCGCCCGCCGCAGGCGGCGGGGCGAGGACAATTTCCCCCATGCAAGGGCTCGAAGTCGTCCACAGCGGAATGTTCACCACCGTCCAGGACCGCGGCCGGCCGGGACGCGAGGACCAGGGGCTGGGCGTGTCGGGTGCCGCCGACCGAACGGCGCACGACGCTGCGAACCGCCTGGTCGGCAACGACCCGTCTGCGGCGACGCTCGAGATCACCGCCGGCGGTCTGACGGTGCGCAGCATCGGCGCGAACGTCGTTGCGGTGACGGGCGCCCGCGTGCCGGTCACCGTCGACGGCCACCCCGAGGCCGACTACTCGGTGCTCAGGCTGGACGACGGCGCCGTGCTGGCCCTCGGTAATCCGACGAGCGGAGTGCGCTCGTATCTGGCGGTACGCGGCGGAATCGACGTGCCCGAGACCCACGGCAGCCGATCCACCGACACCCTGACCGGGACCGGGCCCGACCGGCTCAGGGACGGCGACCGGATACCGGTCGGCACCCTGACGGGCGAGCTACCCGGCGAGGAACAGATCCCGCCACCGGCCCCGCCCGAGGACCCGGCACTGCTCCGCGTGCATCTGGGCCCGCACCCCGGAGAGTTCAGCGCCGGTTCGGTGCATGCGCTGCTGCACGAGACATGGGCCGTGACCCCGCAGCTGGACCGCATCGGCATCCGCTTGCAGGGACCCGGCAAGCTGCATCTCTCGCGTGGCGGAACCGATCGTCCGGAGCCGACCGCCCCGGGCTCGGTGCAGGTCCCCCCGGACGGCAACCCCATCCTGTTCCTGGCCGACCATCCTGTCGTCGGCGACCACCCGGTGATCGCCGTCGTCCTGCCCGCCGATCTTCCCGTCGCCGCGCAGCTCGGGCCGGGACATCGGGTGCGGTTCGTCGCCACCCTCACGCGATGACTGCGAAACAGCTCAGGACACCGCGACATCTCCCGGGGGCCGGACCACGGGACTCGGCCCGGCGACGACGCACTCCTGGACATGGTTGTCCCGCACGGTGATTCGTCGCAGCGTGCCGGCCGGTGTGCGGACGTCGACCGTGCCGGTGAGAACGTGATCGAACGTGAAGTTCCCGGCCGGGACCGCCGCACGCGAGGCACGCCGCAGCCGCGCCCGGCGCGAGAGGAAGGTGTCGATCAGGTAGGCCAGCCACTCCGTGTAGAAGTAGAAGCACTCGCCGCCGTTCCACACCAGCGCGGCGCCGTCGGCGGTGGGTACCCACTGGCACCACGACAGCGGTCGCCCCCGGGTGGGCAGCCCGTCGGCCGGGGACCGGTGGGGGCCACTGGCCGGTCCGGCGAACGCGACGAGAAAGTCGATCTCGTGTCGGTTCAGCGGCGGCTCGATTCCGATCCGTCCCGTGAATTCGGTTCGTTGTGCCATGTGTCCCCCGTCCGCTGTCGATCAGCTCTACCCGATTCGACGCGGCCGGAAGCGGAACGGTTCCCCGACCCCCGCCGCACGGCCGACGGAACGGCACTGGCCGCACGGCCGACGGAACTACAGCATGCGACGTTGACGCGCGATGTCCGCGAGCACGACACCGGCAGCGACGGACGCATTGAGCGACTCCACGTCACCGGCCATCGGGATCGACAGGATCGAGTCGCACGTCTCGCGGACCAGTCGGGACAGCCCCTTGCCTTCGGAGCCGACGACGATCACCACCGGGTCCGTGCCGTCGAAATCGTCGAGGGTGGTATCGCCCCCCGCATCCAGACCGACGACCCGGACCCCACGGGACTGCCAGTCCTTGAGGGTGCGCGTCAGATTGGTCGCCCGGGCGACGGGGAGGCGGGCCGCAGCACCCGCGCTGGTTCGCCATGCCACCGCCGAGACGGCAGCGCTGCGACGCTGCGGGATCAGCACGCCGTGGCCGCCGAACGCTGCGACCGACCGGATCACCGCACCGAGGTTCCGCGGGTCGGTGATGTTGTCGAGAGCCACCAACAGCGGCCGCTCGTGGTTGTCGTGGGCGACGGCCAGCAGGTCGTCCGGATGGGCGTAGCGATACGGCGGAACCTGCAATCCGATGCCCTGGTGCATGCCGTTGGCGGTGAGCCGGTCGAGCTCGCCGCGCGGGACCTCCAGGATCGAGATGCCGGCGTCCCCGGCCCGCTGCACGGCCTCCTTGAGTCGCTCGTCCGCCTCGGCGCCCACGGCGACGTACAGCGCCGTCGCGGGAACGTCCGCGCGGAGGCACTCCACCACCGGGTTGCGGCCCAGCACCATCTCCGGGCCGTCCTCGCCCTTGCGGCCGGCCGTGCTGCGGCCGCGCTTGTCGGCGGTCTTCGCCGCAGCACGGGCGCGCCGCGCGGCGGGATGGTAGGGACGGTCCTCGGCCTTGGGGGTGGCACCGCGGCCCTCGAGGCCGCGGCGGCGCTGCCCACCGGACCCGACGACCTGTCCCTTCTTGGTGCCGCCCTTGCGGACCGCACCTCGTCGCTGAGAATTACCAGCCATCACTGCCCTGCTTTCAGGGACCACTCGGGTCCGTTGGGCGTATCGGTCACCTCGATGCCCGCCGCCGTCAATCGATCGCGCACCTCGTCGGCGAGCGCCCAGTTCTTCGCAGCCCGCGCCGCCTGCCGGCGTTCGAGCTCTGCGGACACCAGCACCTCGAGGGCCTCGAGGGCCGCCGAATCGCTGCCAGCCACCTCGGCCCAGTGCGGGTCGAGCGGGTCCACCCCGAGGATCCCGAGCATGGCGCGTACCTGTCCGGCGATGTGCACCGCGGTGTCCAGGTCGCCGGCGTCGAGCGCCTTGTTGCCCTCGCTGCGCCGACCGTGGATCTCGGCGAGCGCCTTCGGCACGCCGAGATCGTCGTCGAGGGCGGCGGCGAACTCCTCGGTCCACGTTCCCACCGGGATCTCGCCGGCCCGGTCCCGGGTCTTGAGGACGAACGACTCCAGTCCGCGGTACCCCGCCGCCGCCTCGTGCAGAGCCGCGTCGGAGTATTCGAGCATGGACCGGTAATGGGCACTGCCCAGGTAGTAGCGCAGCTCCTGCGGGCGCACCCGGGCGAGGACGTTCGGGATGGACAGCACGTTGCCGAGCGACTTGGACATCTTCTCGCCGCCCATCGTCACCCAGCCGTTGTGCAGCCAGTACCGCGCGAACCCGTCGCCGGCAGCCTTGGCCTGGGCGATCTCGTTCTCGTGGTGCGGGAAGACCAGGTCCATGCCGCCGCAGTGGATGTCGAAGGACTCCCCGAGGTAGTACTCGGCCATCGCGGAGCACTCGAGGTGCCAGCCCGGGCGGCCGCGACCCCAGGGTGTCGGCCACGACGGCTCGTCCGGCTTGGCCGCCTT
>NZ_AJFC01000204.1:0-12404 GCF_000256505.1 Rhodococcus sp. P14
GTGGGTCCCGCTTGCCGCTCCCCGCGCTCTCCCCCTGGTGGACATCGTCGATCCGGTGCCCCGACAACCGGCCGTACTCGGGGTAGCTGAGCACGTCGAAATACACGTTGCCGTCGGCCGCGTAGGCGTGGCCGGCGTCGATCAGGCGCTGCATCAGCTCGACCATCTGGGTGACGTGGCCCGTCGCGCGCGGCTCCACGGACGGCGGCAGCACTCCGAGCCGATCGTAGGCGTGCGCGAAGGCCCGCTCGTACGTCGTCTTCCACTCCCACCAGGGGCGGCCTGCCTCGGCGGCCTTGCGCAGAATCTTGTCGTCGATGTCTGTGACGTTTCTCACAAAGGCGACATCCAGGCCCTTCGCCATCAGCCAGCGCCGCAGCACGTCGAACGCGACGCCGCTGCGCACGTGGCCGATGTGGGGCTCGCCCTGGACCGTCGCGCCACAGAGGTACACCGAAGCCCGGCCGGGGATCAGCGGAACGAAATCCCGCACGGCCCGCGATTCGGTGTCGAACAAGCGCAAGGTCACGACCGGCAATCCTACCGGTCGTCGTCGCGCGGAAGGACGAGTGCCGTCGCGACGGCGGCGACGCCCTCGCCGCGCCCGGTCAGCCCGAGCCCGTCCGTCGTCGTCGCGGACACCGACACCGGCGCCCCGAGGACCTCGGACAGCACCTGCTGCGCCTCGTCGCGGCGGGGACCGATCTTCGGCCTGTTCCCGATCACCTGGACGGCCGCGTTCCCGATCGTGAAGCCCTGCAGGTCGAGCAGGCGCCGCACCTCGGCGAGCATCGACACCCCGCTCGCGCCGTGCATCTCCGGGCGGCCGGTACCGAAGACCGAACCGAGGTCGCCGAGACCGGCCGCGGAGAGCAGGGCGTCGCACAGCGCGTGCGCCGCGACGTCCCCGTCCGAATGCCCTGCGCACCCGTCGGCATCCTCGAACAGCAACCCGGCCAGCCGGCACGGCCGTCCGGGTTCGATCGGATGGACATCGGTACCGATCCCGACGCGCACTCAGCTCTCCTGTCCGACGGGGGTCCCGGCCGCGAGCACGGCGCGGGCCAGGACCAGATCGAGCGGTGTGGTGATCTTGAAGGCGAGCGGTTCGCCCGGAACGGTGTACACGCTCTCGCCGAGACGCTCGACGAGGCCCGCGTCGTCCGTGGCGTCGCCGGCGCCGGCGTTGGCTCGGCGCAACAGGTCGGCGGCGAATCCCTGCGGCGTCTGCACCGCGCGGAGAGCGGACCGGTCGGGGGTGCCGGTGACCCGGCCCGCGCCGTCGACGCTCTTGACGGTGTCTGCCACCGGCAGCACCGGGATCACCGCGCGGCGACCGCCGCGCAGTTCCGCCACGATCCGGGCGAACAGCTCCGGTGGGGTCAGGGCGCGTGCGGCGTCGTGCACCAGGACGTGGGCGGCGTCCTCCGCGGCCGCCAGTCCGGCGCGCACCGAATCGGTGCGTTCCGCGCCGCCCGCCACCACTTGCACCTGCGGCGGCGCCGTGGCTGCGACGGACGTCACCAGGTCCGGCGGCACCACCACGACGACCCGGTCGACCACCGCCGAGGTCAGCATGGCCTCGACGGCCCGGTCCAGCATCGTGCGCCCGTCGAGTTCGACGAACGCCTTGGGCAGGGATTCGCCCAGGCGGACACCACGGCCGGCCGCCGGAATGATTCCGACGACCGGCCCGTTGCGATCGTTCATCTGCAGTTCTGCGGTGCGCGTGGCCGCTCAGGAGGCGGCGGCGAGCACCTCGTCGAGCAGGCTGTCGGCCTTGACGTCGTCCGTGCCTTCCGCGAGCGCGAGCTCGCCGACGAGGATCTGCCGGGCCTTGGCCAGCATTCGCTTCTCACCTGCGGACAAGCCGCGGTCCTGCTCCCGCCGCCACAGGTCGCGCACGACCTCGGCGACCTTGTTCACGTCTCCGGAGGCCAACTTCTCGAGGTTGGCCTTGTACCGCCGCGACCAGTTGGTCGGCTCTTCGGTGTGCGGTGCGCGCAGCACCTGGAAAACCTTGTCGAGGCCTTCTTGCCCGACCACGTCGCGAACACCGACGTATTCCGCATTATCCGCAGGTACCCGAACCGTCAGGTCGCCCTGGGCGACTTTCAGAACGAGATATTCCTTCTGCTCACCCTTGATGGTGCGAGTTTCGATAGCTTCGATCAGCGCCGCACCGTGATGGGGGTATACGACGGTATCTCCGACCTTGAAAATCATGTGTCCCGTGCCCCTTTCGATTCTTCGAGTTTAACACGTGCTCACATCCGGCTCCCATCAACGGCGCAGGTCAGGGGCACAGAGGCGCGCGCGTAGGACTTGACAGCCAACCGGTTCCGTGTATCCCGTGATATTCGACACGTCGCCCGGGGCGGCCCCCGGCGGCCCCGCCGAGTCGGTCCGGGCAGGACGAAAGCCACGACTTCCGCCCCCGGCGCAGACTCGGCGCTCTTCGACTACTACTCTGCCTAGTGGATTGCGAGCCTTACTCGAGTGGAGGACAACCCGTGACTGCTCTCAAAGCGCCGACTCGCCGAGTCGCGACCGCTCTCGCCCTGGCCGCGGGTGCGGCGCTCACGCTGTCCGCCTGCGGCGCCGGCCAGATCAGCCAGACCGCCACCCAGGTGGCAGCGGTCAACGGCAACAGCGCCGAACTCGGGGACATCGCGCTGCGCAACGTGCACGTGATCTACCCGGACTCCGAGGAGTACAGCCTCGAACCCGGAGGCAAGGCCGCACTCGGCTTCACCGTGGTGAACCTGAGCGAGACCACTCCCGACGAGCTGACGCGTATCACCACCGACTTCGCGTCGTCGACCACCGGCGTGTCCGGTCTGCGCATCGAGCCGCAGGCGTCGATCTCGGCCGGCCTGACCGGCGAGACCCTCGCCGAGGACGCGACCGCCGAGGCCGCAACCGACGAGTCCCCGCGTCCCGCCGAGGCCGCGGAGTCCTCCGATACCCCGTCCGTCGCCCAGGTCGAGCTCACCGGCCTGAAGGAGGGCGTGCGCCCGGGCCTGACCATTCCGGTCACGTTCACCTTCGCCGAGGCCGGCGACGTCACCATGCAGGTCCCGGTCGACGCAGGCACGGACGTCGAGCGCAACGTTTCCGAGAAGTCGCCGGTCGAGGGCGACGGCCACTGACCGGCACCCCGACGCATCCCGGGGCCCGGCCCGAGCACTCCGCTCGGTCCGGGCCCCGTTCTCGTGTCGGCCCCCGGTCCTAGGCTGACGCGGTGGCAAAGACGAAGTCGATCTACCGGTGCACCGACTGCGGGCACACCGTCGCGAAGTGGGTGGGCCGCTGCCCCGACTGCGGGACGTGGGGTTCGATGGACGAGGCACCGGCGTTGCCCGCCGCGGTGGCGGCGCGGCCCGGCACCTCGCTCGCCCGCGCCGGGGCCGCCGCACTGCTCCCGACCACCCCCGCCACACCGCTGACCCTCGTCGACAGCAGGACCACCCACGCGAAGCCCACCGGCATCGAGGAACTCGACCGAGTGCTCGGCGGGGGCGTCGTTCCCGGCTCGGTGGTACTGCTCGCCGGGGAACCCGGCGTCGGTAAGTCCACACTTCTGCTCGAGGTGGTCCATCGCTGGGCGCAGCGCGGCAGCGACGACCGGGCCCTCTACGTCACCGGGGAGGAATCCGCGGGCCAGGTGCGCCTGCGCGCCGACCGCACCGGTTCGGTGCACGAACGCGTCTTCCTCGCCGCCGAGTCGGACCTGGCGACCGTCTTCGGTCACATCGAGCAGGTGAAACCGACCCTCCTCGTCGTCGACTCCGTGCAGACGATGCTCGCCGCCGACGTCGACGGCGTGTCCGGCGGCGTCACCCAGGTCCGGGCGGTGACCAGCGCGCTGACCTCGCTCGCGAAAGCCAGCGGTGTCCCGGTGCTGCTCATCGGGCACGTCACCAAGGACGGTGCGGTGGCGGGGCCGCGCTCGCTCGAGCACCTGGTCGACGTGGTTCTGCACTTCGAGGGCGACAAGCACTCCACCCTGCGCATGGTGCGGGGTGTGAAGAACCGCTTCGGCGCCGCCGACGAGGTGGGCTGTTTCGAACTGACCGAGGGCGGCATCGTGGGCGTCAGCGATCCGTCGGGACTGTTCCTGCACCACCGGACCGAGGAGGTGGCGGGGACCGCCGTGACCGTCACCATGGACGGTAAACGGCCCCTGCTCGGCGAACTGCAGGCCCTGGTCGTGCCGACGCAGAACCCTGCACCCCGGCGTGCCGTCAGCGGTCTGGATGCGGCACGGGTCGCGATGGTGCTGGCCGTCCTCGAGCGGCGATGCCGGCTGCCGCTGGGCAAGTGCGACGTCTACGCCTCGACCGTCGGCGGCATGCGCATCACCGATCCGGCGGCGGACCTGGCGCTGGCCTTGGCGGTCGCGTCGGCTGCGCGCGAGCGCCCCCTGCCGCCGGGCACGGTGCTGCTCGGCGAGGTCGGCCTCGCCGGCGAGGTCCGCCGGGTCACCGGAGCCGGCCGCCGCATCGCAGAGGCGAGCCGGCTCGGTTTCGGCCGCGCGATCGTGCCGCACGAACTCGCGCAGCCGGGGCGGCGGACGTCGCGGCCCCCGGGCTCCGACGGCGGTCCGATCGAGGTCGGCAACGTCGGTCAGGCCCTGGCCGCGCTGGGACTGTAGTCCTGTCGGAGCCGGATGCGAACATGTGTTCGTGTCCGGTCTCGCGACCATCCTGCATGCCGACCTCGACTCGTTCTACGCCTCGGTCGAACAACGCGACGACCCGCGCCTGCGCGGCCGTCCCGTGATCGTGGGCGGGGGCGGCGTCGTTCTCGCCGCCAGCTACGAGGCGAAAGCCTTCGGCGTCGCGACGGCGATGTCCGGGCGCGGCGCCCGCGCCCTGTGCCCGGCGGCGATCGTCGTTCCTCCCCGCATGCACGCGTACACGCGGGCCAGCCGCGCCGTGTTCGCGGTGTTCGAGCAGACCACGCCACTCGTCGAGGCGCTCTCCATCGACGAAGCCTTCCTCGACGTCGCCGGCCTGTGGCGGATCGACGGCACCCCGGGGGACATCGCCGCCCGGCTGCGGCGCGACGTCGCCGAACAGGTCGGGTTGCCGATCACGGTGGGGGTGGCCCGGACCAAGTTCCTCGCCAAGGTCGCGAGCGGCGTCGCGAAGCCGGACGGGCTGCTGGTGGTGCCACCCGACCGGGAACTCGAGTTCCTGCGTCCGTTACCGGTCGAACGGCTGTGGGGCGTCGGCAGGGTGACCGCCGCGACGCTGCACGCGCACGGCCTCCACCGCGTGGCCGACCTCGCGCGGGAGAGCGAGGTCGAACTCGTCGCGCTGCTCGGCAGGTCGGTGGGACGCCATCTGCATGCGCTGGCGCACGGACACGATCCGCGGCCCGTCCGGCCCCACCGTCGGCGCCGGTCCGTGGGGGCGCAGCACGCCCTCGGCCGGCCCCGCAGCGCCGCCGGACACGATCCCGGGTTGGTCGACGCGACCCTGCGGATGCTGGTGGAACGGGTCACCGGCCGCATGCGTGCGGCCGGGCGTGCCGGCCGCACCGTGGTGCTGCGCCTGCGCTTCGCCGACTACTCCCGGGCGACGCGATCGCACACGCTGCGCGCACCCACGGCCCGCACGGACGTCGTCCTCGGCGCCGCGCGGGAACTGCTCGGCCTCGCGCAGCCACTGGTCTCGGACCGGGGGCTGACCCTGATCGGGGTGGCCGTGTCGAATCTCGACTCCGCGGGCACCGAACAGCTCGAGCTGCCGTTCGACGAACCGGCCCGCGACGGCGCGGCAGCCGGTCACCCGGCCCTCGACCGTCACGCACTGGACGCCGTGCTCGACGATGTGCACGGCCGGTTCGGCACGCGCGCGCTCACCTCGGCCTCGGTGCTCGGCCGGCGGCCGCACCCGGCCGTGCCCCTCCTCCCGGAGTGACCCGGTGTCAG
Organism: Rhodococcus sp. P14; assembly: GCF_000256505.1. Classification (NCBI taxonomy): domain Bacteria; kingdom Bacillati; phylum Actinomycetota; class Actinomycetes; order Mycobacteriales; family Nocardiaceae; genus Rhodococcus; species Rhodococcus sp. P14. The sequence goes on from NZ_AJFC01000204.1 coordinate 5,942, forward strand.
ACGGACCGGTGTCAGACGGACTCGGTGTCGGACGGACCCGGTGTCAGACGGACGAGGTGCCGTGCGGCGACACGGGGACCCCGTCGACGAAGTCCTTCGCCCTGTCGAAGTGCTGCGCACCGACGGTGAGGAACAACCCGCGCGACGTCGCGACGACGACATCCGGATCGGCGAACGGTCCCTCGACGATGCGGGCCTCCGCGCTGGTGTAGACCTTGCGGCGCACGGTGCCGTCGATCCGCGCGCGCAGTTCCAGCACCGACCCGAGCGGGATGGGCGCGGCGAAGTCGATCTGCAGGTGGCCGGTGACGACGGGCCGGCGCAGCACCATGCACGCCATGCCCTGCGCCTCGTCGAACGCCGTCGTCAGGATCCCGCCGTGGATGAAACCGGGACCGCCCTGGTAGCGGTTCGCGACGTCGAGCATGCCGGTGACCTCGAGGCCCTCCCCGAAGGTGAACTGCATCGCCATTCCCGCGGGCTGGTCGTCCCCGCAGCCGAAGCACTTGCTCCAATGAGACGGAATCGGTGCGCCCGCCCCGGGATGGTCGTCGGGAAGCTCGGGAAGGGCGAGGTCGTCGGGCAGGGTCCAGGTACCGCTCATGGGGAAGTAATCTAGTCGGCGGTTCGGTCGGCTCCACCGGGCGGACCGACACGAAGTGACGTTCGCCGCACCGGCCGGACACGGGAAGGAACCATCGATGACCGATGTGGCACCGTCCGTGACGCTGCGCGAGACCATCGCCCGGCTGGCACCCGGCACCGCCCTGCGCGACGGTCTCGAGCGCATCCTGCGCGGCCGCACCGGAGGCCTCATCGTTCTCGGTTTCGACGACGAGGTGGCGGCGCTGTGCGACGGCGGCTTCGAGCTGGACGTGGAGTTCGCTCCCACCCGGCTGCGTGAGCTGTCGAAGATGGACGGCGCGGTCGTGGTGTCCACCGACGGCAGCCGGATCGTGCGGGCCAACGTGCAGCTGGTACCCGATCACCGGATCCCGACCGTCGAATCGGGAACGCGGCACCGCGCCGCGGAGCGCACCGCGATCCAGACCGGCTACCCGGTGGTGTCGGTGAGCCAGTCGATGAGCATCGTGACCGTCTACGTCGACAGTCAGCGGCACGTGATCAACGATTCGGCGACCATTCTCTCGCGCGCCAACCAGGCCGTCGCGACGCTCGAGCGCTACAAGTCGCGGCTGGACGAGGTCACCCGGCAGCTGTCGGTGGTGGAGATCGAGGACTTCGTGACGCTGCGCGATGCGCTCACCGTCGCGCAGCGGCTCGAGATGGTGCGGCGCGTCTCGGTGGAGATCGAACAGGAGGTGCTCCAACTGGGCACCGACGGCCGCCAGCTGGCGCTGCAGCTCGAGGAGCTGGTGGGCGACAACGACCTGGCCCGCCAGCTGATCGTGCGGGACTATCTGGCCGGTTCGGAGGCCCCGCAACTCGTCGCGGTCGAGCAGACCCTGGCCGCGCTGGATCGGCTCACCGACGTCGACCTGCTGGATCTGACGACGTTGGCGCGCGTGTTCGGGTATCCGGGCACGATCGAGGCCCTGGACACCGCGACGAGTCCGCGTGGCTATCGCGTGCTGCATCGCGTGCCGCGGCTGCAGTCCTCGCAGATCCATCGGCTGGTGAGCTCGTTCGGGAGCTTGCAGGGCCTGCTCGCGGCAACGGCGGCGGACCTGCAGTCCGTGGAGGGGATCGGCGGGCTGTGGGCGCGCTCCATCCGCGAAGGCCTGTCGCGTCTGGCGGAGTCGTCGATCAACGGCCCGTACGACTGATCCGCGGCTCGCAGCGGCGCCGGTCGGGCGACGGATCAGGCGATGTTGAACGGCTCGGGGGTGCTGCGCAGGCCGCCGAGCTGGCCGACCACCGTGTACGCGCCGGCCGGAACCCGCTCCCGTGGCGCCTGGCATCCGGGCTCGGAGGTCGTTCCGGACCACTTCACCGCGAAGGCGGCCTGGTCGCCCGGAGCCAGCTTGCGCACATCGGCGGTCGACTCGGGGAAGCAGTCGGTATTCGACCACAAGCGCCGGCTGCCGTCGAGCGAGTACACCAGCACCTGCTGCAGACCCGCGCCGAGATCACGCTCGCACGCGGTCGTGCCGATGTTCGTGATGACGATCGTGAACTCGGGTTCCTCACCCACCTGGTAGTTGGGCCGGTCCGCGGTCACCCGCACGGCGAGCGCCTGGTCCGGGCACTGCCCGGCGGCGACGGCGGATGCGCTCGCCGCCGCGGAACTCGAGGACGCGGCGGATCCCGACGGCGTGCTCGACTGGGACGACCCCGACTGGGACGACCCCGACTGGGTGCCGCCGGAGGACCCGCCGGGCCCGGCCGCGGCGACACCGTCGGCCGTATCCTCGTCCGTCTCCTCCCCCGTGCTGCTGGTCGGGGTGCGGGTGGTGCTGGTCTCGGACGTCAGGACGCCGGCGGCCGCCGGATCCGGCTCCGGGTCGTCGCCCCCGCCGGTCAGGGACAGGACGAGCCACACGACGAGCGCGAGCACGACCACGCCGACACCCACGGCGAGCGCGCGTCGACGCCAGTAGATCTCGGGGGGCAGCGGCCCGTTCGGTTCAAGCACGTCTCCCACGGTATGTGCCACCGGCGAGGGGCCGCCGCACCGAAGTCGGCGTGTCGCGTCAGTCGACCGTCACACCGATGTCGCCGACGTGTCCCTGCAGCTGGACGTGTCCGTCGGAGAGCTTGTAGGTCACGCCCGCGATGGCGCACTGCCCGTTGGCGATGCGCTCGGCGATGATCTGGGACCGCTGACCGATCAGCTTCGCGGTCTCCACCACATGCCGGCCCTCGAGCTCGTCGACGGTGGACAGCCCGTCGTTGCGACCCATGAGGATCGACGGTGCGACCCGCTCGACGATGTCCCGGATGAACCCGGGAGGAATCCGACCCTCGTCGAGGGCGTCCAGGGTCGCCTTGACCGCGCCGCAGCTGTCGTGTCCGAGCACGATGATCAGCGGCACGTTCAGCACACCCACGGCGTACTCGATCGAACCGAGGACGGCGCTGTCGATCACGTGCCCCGCGGTGCGCACGACGAACATGTCACCGAGGCCCTGGTCGAAGATGATCTCGGCGGCCACCCGGGAGTCACCGCATCCGAAGAGCACGGCGATGGGGTGCTGCCCGTTGACCAGTTCGGCGCGACGGTCGATGCCCTGGCTGGGATGCAGCGGGGTACCACTGACGAAGCGCTGGTTACCCTCGGTCAGGGCCTTCCAGGCGGAGATGGGGTTGGAGTTCGGCATACGGACATTATCCACCCTGGCCTGTGACGCGCCCCGCACGGCCGGGTTACCGCGAGGTCACATCGGTCCGACATTCCGACAGGAGGACGTGAGAGATGCCGGTCGACGCGACCGCCCTGCTGCGGTGGTACGCCGCCGAGGCGAGGGATCTGCCGTGGCGCGAGGACGGGGTGACCGGCTGGCAGATCCTGATGAGTGAGGTGATGCTGCAGCAGACCCCGGTGGTCCGGGTGGCCCCGATCTGGCTGGAGTGGGTGCAGCGCTGGCCGGTGCCGTCGGCGATGGCCGCGTCGAGCCGGGCCGACGTGCTGCGCGCGTGGGGCAAGCTCGGATATCCGCGACGGGCCCTGCGGCTGCACGAGTGCGCCGCCGTCCTGGCCGCCGAGCACGGCGACGAGGTGCCGGCGGACGTGGACGTGCTGCTGACCCTGCCCGGCATCGGCGCCTACACGGCGCGTGCCGTCGCCTGTTTCGCGTACGGCCGGCGGGTCCCGGTGGTGGACACGAACGTCCGCCGGGTCGTCGCACGCGCGGTGCACGGCGCGGCCGAGCCCGGCAATCCCTCGACGACGCGGGACCTGGCCGACGTCGAGGCGCTGCTGCCGCGCACCCGCGAGCGGGCGGCGACGTTCTCCGCAGCCCTGATGGAACTCGGCGCGACGATCTGCACGGCCCGCTCACCCGACTGCGCCCGGTGTCCGCTCCCGCGGTGCGAGTGGGTGGAGGCCGGCCGGCCCGCCCACGACGGCCCGCAGCGACGGGTGCAGAAGTTCACGGGCACCGACCGTCAGGTGCGGGGCAAGCTCATGGCGGTGTTGCGCGAGAGCGACGTCCCCGTCGAGCGGCCGGTGCTGGACCGGGTGTGGCTCGCGGATCCGGGGCAGCGCGACCGGGCGCTGCACTCGCTGCTCGTGGACGGCCTGGTCGAGCAGACCGACGACGGGCGTTTCGCGCTCGCCGGCGAAGGCTGAGCCGCGCTCACTCGTCGAGCGTGTCGAGGAATCGCTCGACCTCGGCGCGGTACTCGCCGGGGCGCTCGTCGTGCACCAGGTGCCCCGCGCCCGGGACCCGGACGTACCGGGACCGGGGGTGCTCGGCGGCCATCCGCCGCATCTGCCCTTCGGGCGTGATGGTGAACTCGCCCTCGACGAGCAGGGCCGGCACCGAGATCGACCGCCACTGGTCCCAGAAGTGCCGGGAGCCCCACTCCTCGGAGATGTCCCTGAAGGTGCCCACCTCCCCGTGCAGGTACCAGCCGTCGGCGCGATGCTCGAAGGAATCGAGGAAGTACCGCCCGGCGACGTCGCCGAAGTAGCCGACGACCGCGTCCTCGTCCGGAAACGGCTGCGGCCACTGCGCGATCATCGCGGCCCAGTCCGCGGCGGTGCGGCCACGGAAGTCGGGGGCCATGTCCTCGACGACGAGGCCGGCCACCCGGTCGGGGTGCGCGGCGGCGAAGCACCACCCGTGCAGCGCGCCCATCGAGTGCCCGATCACCACCAGGGGTTCACCGATGTCGTCCACATGCGCAGCGAGGTCGGCGACGAACGCCTCGGTGGTGAGCCGGTCCGGGGCGGGACGCCCGTGGCCGGCGGCATCGAAGGTGTGGACGCGACCGTGGCTGCGCAGCCACGGCACGTGCCGTCGCCAGGTGCGGGAGCTGCCCATCAGGCCGTGCAGCAGCAGGATCGGCCGCCCGGAACCACCTTCGTCGTGCAACACAACCGCCAAGGTAGCGGAGTACGCTCGCCGCCATGGCAGTGGTGAAGATCAACGCAATCGAGGTCCCCGAGGGCGCCGGCCCGGAACTGGAGACGCGCTTCGCGCATCGGGCGCACACCGTGGAGAACTCCCCCGGATTCCTCGGATTCCAGCTCCTGCGTCCGGTGCAGGGCGAGTCGCGCTACTTCGTGGTGACCCAGTGGGAGTCGGAGGAGGCGTTCGCGGCCTGGCGGGACGGCCCGGCCCGGCAGGCGCACGCCGGTGAGGCGAAGCGACCGGTCGCATCGGGTGCGTCGTTGCTCGAGTTCGAGGTCGTACTCGACGTCAAAGCCACCGGCGAGGACGCCGCCCGGGACTGAGCGTGCCGACGTGAACGCACAGCGCTCGTTCAACTACCCGCACGTCGGCGCGACCCGCGGCGAGACGCCGGCGGGGTTCCGGCACGCGCACCTGACCTCCCGCCTCGGCTCGGGCGATGTCGCGTTCCGCACCGCCGTCGGGGCCCTCGAAAGCTGGAATATGCAGCGGCATGCGGGTTTTCGCGTCGATTCACACACCCCCGCCCCGCGGGCGGGACTGGAGGTACGGCTGGATCCCCCTTTCGGTCCGGTGCGCTGGGAGGCGTGGTGCCGGGTGGTCTACGTCGTCGACGAGCCGAACCGTCGCGGCTTCGCCTACGGCACGCTCGAGGGACACCCCATCAGCGGGGAAGAGGCGTTCGTGGTCGAGCGACGACCCGACGGCGTGGTGTTCGGGCACATCACTGCCGTCTCCCGGCCCGGTCGCTGGTTCACCCGCCTCGGTGCACCGGTCCTGCCGCTCGCTCAGCGGTGGATGATGGGCCGTTACCTCGACGCGCTCACCGGCGGCTGAAACAGCGCGAGTGCGCACCTCCCGGCGGTCGTCGCCGCGGGACGTGCGCACTCGCCGGGTCGTTCAGGATTCGAGCGCTGCGTCGAGCGTGATGTCCACCCCGGTCAGGGCCTTGCTGACCGGGCACCCCTCCTTGGCTCCCTGCGCCGCCTTCGCGAACCCGTCGGCGTCGAGACCGTCGACCTCGCCGCGGACCGTCAGCTTTATGCCGGTGAGCCGGAATCCGCCGTTCGGGTCCGGGCCGAGCGAGACGTCGGCCGTGACGTCGAGGCTCTGCGGCGTGCCGCCGGCCTCGGCGATGAGCGCGGAGAGCTGCATCGCGTAGCACGACGAGTGCGCCGCGGCGATGAGTTCCTCCGGGCTGGTGGTGCCGTCGGCGTCGTCCGCCGCCCGCTTGGGGAACGAGACATCGAACGTGGCGCGGCCGGAGCTGGTGAGTTCGACCTGGCCTGCGCCGTCCTGCAGGCCACCGTTCCAGGCTGTGCGAGAGGTACGTGTGGGCATCGATCGGTCCCTTTCGTCGTAGCGTGTCCTCTCCGCCGAACCTACGCCACGTGGCGCGGCGCGGCGCTGCTTCCGCACGGCGG
>NZ_AJFC01000205.1:0-2967 GCF_000256505.1 Rhodococcus sp. P14
CCGACAACAGCGGCGAGGCGCCCCGGCACGCGCCGCACGAACCACAATCTGCACGACGCCGGGCCGCGCCCACTAGGTTCGCGGGTGTGTTCACCCGGCCGACGCTGCGCCGCGAATCGCGACTGTTCGTCGTCGGTTCCGCCCTGTTCGGGGCCGGTGCCGGCGGCGTGCTCGTCCTCCCCGCCGCCACCTCCAATCTGCTCTACTTCGTGGGCTCGTGGTTCTTCACCGCGGCGGCGACGGTGCAACTGCTGCTGACGCACCGCCCGCCGACGGTGACCCGCGTGGACCGGTACGACTGGTGGTCGGCCGCGGTGCAGTGGGTCGGCACGCTCGCATTCAACGTGAGCACGGGATTCGCGCTCGTCGCCGGTCTGACGGCGACCGAGGAGCGGAATCTGGTGTGGCGCCCCGACGCTGTCGGCTCGGTGTGCTTCCTCGTCAGCAGTGCCCTGGCGGTGGTGGCCACCACCGACACCGATGCGCTGTGGGATCCGCACGCCCGCAACTGGCGCAGCACCTGGCTGAACATGCTCGGTTCGCTCGCCTTCGGTGCCGCGGCCGTCGGCGCCCACGTCGACCCGGCGGGCGCAACGTTCGCGCCGAGGCTCGCCGACGTCGGCACGTTCGTCGGGGCGCTGTGCTTCCTCGTCGCGGCGCTGTCGATGCGTCCGGCCGACCCGCCGGGCCCGCATCGAACCTGACGTCCCGGGTCTCGGCAGGAGACCGGCGCGGGTGGTCCAATGGAAACGTGGCCACGGGTGGCGACCGGGTGCGGGTCGAGGTGCTCGGCCCGATCCGCGTGCTGGACGGGGATCGTCGGGACATCACTCCCGACGGGCTGCTGCAGCGGCGCCTGCTGGCCCTGCTGGTGCTTCGGCGGGGCCGGGTGGTGCCCGCGCCCTCCGCCGTCGACGCCCTGTGGCCGTCCAGGCTGCCGGCGGATCCGGCCGCCGCCCTGCAGAACCACATGTTCCGGCTGCGTCGTGGCCTGCCCCACGGCCTGATCGAGTCCGTCGGTGAGGGCTATCGGCTCGATCCGGCCCGCGTGGAGGTCGACGCCGACCGCCTCGTCGCGGTCTCGACGGGGGGAACGACCGATGCAGCCGAGATCGAGGCCGTGCTCGCGCGCTGGCAGGGTCCCGCCTACCCGGAGCTCGACGACGTGGACGAGGCCCGCGTGGAGGCGACGCGGCTGGAGGAACTGCGGTTCCGGGCCCGCGAGGTGCGGGCCGAGGCGCGGCTCGCGCGGGGCGACACCGACGGCCTCGTTGCCGAACTGGCCGCACTGGCCGACGCGCAGCCGTCGAGGGAACGACCGCGTGGGCTTCTGATGACGGCGCTCGCGGCAACGGGACGCCGGGCCGAGGCGCTGCGCGTCTACGACGATTTCCGGCGGCTGATCGGCGACGAGCTGGGCATCGAGCCGTCGCCGGCACTGGCGGCCCACCACACGGAACTGCTCGCCGGTGCCACCGATCGGGTGTGGGCTCCGGTGGGCAGGCTGCCGGTTCCGGCGACGTCACTCGTCGGCCGGGACGCCCTCGCTGCGGAGGTGACCGGGCTGACGGAGTCGGGGCGACTGGTGACCCTGGTCGGCCCGGGTGGGGTGGGCAAGACCCGGCTGCTCCTCGAGACCGGGCACCGGCTCCGCGCCGCCCGCCCGGACCGTCCGGTGGTGCTGTGCGAGCTGGCCACCGCCGAGCCGGACTCCGCGGTCGATGTGGTCGCCGCCGCCCTGCGGATCGACGCCCGGCCCGGCACCGCACTCGCCGAGCGGGTGGCCGACGTGCTGGGCGAGACCGAGATCGTGCTGTTGCTCGACAACTGCGAGCACGTGCTCGAGCCGATCGCCGCCTTCGTCGAACGCCTGCTCGGCACATGTGCGCACGTGCGGGTCGTGGCGACGAGCCGGGAACGGCTCCGCGTCGTGGGCGAGCACGTCCGCAGGGTGCCGCCGCTGCCGTACGACGGCGAGGACGCCCCGGCCGTGCGGCTGTTCGAGGAGCGGGCGCGAGCCGTCGTCCCCGGCTTCGAGCCGGACGGGAGGGAACGTGCCTGCATCGCCGAGATCGTGCGACGCCTGGACGGGTTGCCGCTGGCGATCGAGCTGGCGGCGGCGTGCCTGCACACCCACGAGGTCGCGGAGGTCGCGGCGGGCCTGGACCACCGCTTCGAGCTGCTGGCGTCGGGGTACCGCACGACCCCACGGCACGCGTCGCTGGCCGCGGCCGTGTCGTGGTCGTTCGGGCTGCTCCCGGAGGATCTGCGGCGGACCTTCGCGGACCTGTCGGTGTTCGCGGGCTCGTTCGACGCGGCCGACGCCGCGGCGGTCTGCGGCACGGATCCCGGGACGACCGTCGCGGCGTTGACGCACCTCGTGGAGCGTTCGCTGGTGATGCGGATGCCCGGTCGCCGGTACATGCTGCTCGAGACGTTGCGGGCGTTCGGCGCCGAACAGCTCGTCCGTGCGGGCCGAGCCGACACGGTCGCGGAGCGGCACGCCCGGCACCTCGTCGACTGGGTCGACCGTGCGGATTCCCGACTGCTGCAGCCGGGTGAGCCGGTCCTGTCGCAGATCGACGCCGCCGTACCGGAGTTGCGCAGTGCGCTCGGCTGGATGCTCGACCACGACGAGATCGCCCCGGCGGGCCGACTCGTCAACGCCCTGCTGGACTACGGAATCTTCCGGTTGCGACCGGACGTACTGAACTGGGCACGGATGGTGATCGCCGCCGACGCGGAGGGACGGAGCCCGTTCGCCGCGCGCGTGCAGGTGGTGGCCGCCTACGCGGCGTGGATGTCCGGCGACGTGACCGAGACCGGCCGGCTCAGTGCCGCTGCGCTGCGTGCGGTGGAGCGGGTGAAGACCGAGCCGGCGGCCGAAGCACTGACCGTCCGCGGGAGCTACGAGTTGTTCGAAGGTCACCTGGACGCGGCCGCCGCCTGGTACCGGCGGGGCGGCCC
>NZ_AJFC01000206.1:0-8172 GCF_000256505.1 Rhodococcus sp. P14
CCGGCGCAGCGCCTCATGGCACGTGCCAGCGAGCTGCTGCCGCTGGGCTATGCGGGCGCACCGGCCGCCGTCGGGCTGGCCGCGGCACTCCTCACCGAGATCGGCGATGCACGCACACCGCACGCGGCGTACGTCTGGCACTGCGCCGGGGAGGCGGACCTGGCGGTCGACGTCGAACGGGCCCGCGCCCGCTTCGCACGGGCACTGGAGATCGCGGAGCAGACGAACGCCTCGTTCGTCACCGGCCTCGCCGGTGCGTCGAAGGCGTCCATCGACGCCCGGATCGGTGACCCCGTGGCGGCCGCCGCCGAGTACCGGCGGCTGATCCCGCACTGGCGGCGGGCCGGGATGTGGTCGACGCAGTGGACGATGCTGCGCTCGATCGCCGGACTTCTCGAACGCCTGGGCCGCTACCGGGACGCCGCGGTGCTCGAGGGGGCCGTGCGTACGACAGCGGCCGGTCACCGCATCTTCGGTGCCGACGAGGTGGCTCTGGACGATCTCGGCGTGCGGTTGCGCACCGAGCTCGGCGACGACGAGTACGAGGCGGCGCGGCGGCGCGGGGCGCTGCTCGACGGCGAGGCCGCCGCCGAGCATGCGCTCCGCGCCCTGTGACCGCGGGGGACCCGGGACCTCACCATCGGGGCTGTTCGCCGAGGATGCCGAGCAACGACTTGCCGACGAGTTCGTGGGTGAGCGCGTCGTTCCCGGGGTGGAATCCCCCGCACCGCACGTCGCGGTAGAGGCGTTCGAGCTCGTTCCCGGTGAACATGCCGGCGCCGCCGGCCACGTCGAGGGCGATGTCGACGACCCGTTTGGCCGCCTCCACCGCTCGCCACTTCATCGCGTACACCTTGGGAACCCATTCGTCGCCGTGGTCCGCGCCGGCCACCCGGTCCGCGACGAACCGGTCGAGCGTCGCCGAGGCGGCGTCCAGCTCGAGATACATCTGTGCAACCTGATGCTGCACGAACGGGTTGTAGGCGTATGCGCCCCGCTCGATCGCCACCGAGGTCTTGCGGCGGGCGCTGCGGACAGCGAGTTCGAGGGCGCGGTCGGCGATCCCCAGATACACCGCCGCCATGAGCGCGAGCGGCCACATCGTCATCGCCACGAGAAACGGATCGCTGCCGTCGCCCGCGGGAACCACCCGCCCGATGCGGTCGTCGGGCACGAAGACGTCGTCGAGGACCGTGTCGTGGCTCTGCGTCGGCCGCATGCCGAGGGTGTCCCACGTCGGCACGACGTTCACCCCCGCGCTGCCTCGCTCGACGAACGCGTGCACGATGTGCGGCCCGCCGGCCGCGTCCGCGTCGACGGCATGCGCGCCGAGCCACCGCCACGCCGGACCGTTGGAGCCGAACTGTTTGCGGCCGGTCAGGCGGTAGCCGCCCGCCACGCGCTGCGCCCTGCACGTCGACAGGAGCACCGGGATGTCGTTGCCCGTCTCGGCGTGTCCGGCAGCGAACACGTCGCCGGCCGCCGCGGCCTCCGAGATCCAGCGGAGCGACGTGTCGCCCGTGCGTTCCAGTTCGGTCGCGATCCCGATCCAGTACGAGTGCATCGTCATCGCGAGCGCAGTGGCCGGTGCATAGCGCGCGAGGCGCCGCTGACTCGCGGCCAGCCGGGCCAGATCGAGACCCCATCCCCCGTAGCGGACGGGTACGGCGGCGGCGAGGTAGCCGGCCGCTCGCAGTTCCGCGAGGTCCTCGTCGAAGTAGGAGTTGGACCGGTCGAGTTCGCCGGCACGGGAGCGGAACCGCTCCAGCATCTCTGTCGGCAGCTCGGCCGCCCCGTTGCGGGTCGAGTTCATGGTGAGTGTGGTGTCCATGGCCACGACGATGCGCCGGTCTGCTCCCACCGCGCTCCCACCGGATCACACCGCCGTGAGAGCACGTGGGGGCGCCGTGGGAGTCCTCTCCCGCACCGTGACAGGCATGAACGCGACGACCTCCCGGCTCGGGACGATCCTGTCGATCTGGGCCCACCCCGACGACGAGACCTATCTCGCGGCGGGGATCATGGCCGCCGCCCGCGACGCCGGCCGGCGCGTCGTGTGCGCGTCGGCCAGCGCCGGCGAGCACGGAACCGCAGATCCTCGCTCGTGGCCGCCGGAACGCCTGGGCCGGGTCCGCCGCTGGGAGGCGGCCGCCGCCATGGCCGTGCTCGGCGTCGAGGAGCACCACGTCCTCGGCCTGCCGGACGGCGCCCTCACCGATCACGACGACGCCGGTCTCTCGTGGGCCGGCCGGCTCCTCGACGACCTCCGCCCCGACACGATCCTGACCTTCGGTGCCGACGGAATGACCTACCACCCGGATCACAACGCCGTGCACCGCTGGGTCACCCGCGCCTGGCGTGACCGCGGCGGCCGGTCCCGGTTGCTGTACGCCACGCCGACCGTGGAGCATCTCGACCGGTTCCGGGACCTCTACGAGGAATGGGGCATGTACATGAGCGACGAGCGCCCCACCGGCATCCCCGAAGAGCAGCTCGCGGTCCACGTCCGGCTGCAGGGACCCGAGCTCGACCGCAAACTCACCGCACTGCGGGCCATGGCCACCCAGACCGGCGACCTCGTCGCGCGGATCGATCCCGCGATCTACGCGGCCCAGATCGCGGAGGAGGCGTTCGTCGACGCTCTCCGCGTCCCCGACCACGACGAGGCAACAACAGGCACGGCGAGGACAGGCACGGCGAGGACAGGCACGGCGGCGGCGGTGTGAGAGGCAGGGCTACCGGTGCCGCTCGGCGAGGTGCTCCGCCGCCGACCGGACCTGTTCCCGGAGCTCGGGCGGTCCGAGCAGCTCGGCGTCGTCCCCCAGCTGCCACATCGCGGCCCCGGCGTGGCCGGCCCCACCGAACTCCACCTCGGTCTCCCACCACCCGTCGCCCGTGGGCCGCTGCGTGACGATGCGGATCGCGATCACCGCGAGGTCGTCCCGGCGCCGGTCCCGGATCTTCACCGCGGCGGTGACCGTGCCCAGGCCGGCCCGGAACTCGGCGCGGTGCCGGCGCCAGATCCGGGCGAGATCGACGTCGGGCGGGCGGTGCGCCGCGGTGTCGAGCAGTTGCACCCGTTCCATCCGGGAGAGGCGGTAGGTGCGTTCGGCGCCGCGATGCAGGGCTACGAGGTACCAGCGGCCCGCCGCGCTGACCAACCCGAGCGGATCGACGGTCCGCCACCGCGTCTCGGCGCCACGGGAACGGTAGTGGATGCGCAGACGACGATCGGTGAAGACGGCCTGCTGGACGACGCCGAGGTGCTCGTCCCGCCGGTGGTCGACCACCCACCCGGACGAGCTGACGACGATCCGCTCCCCGACGCGCGCCGCGGCGGTGCGCTGCGCCTCGGGCAGCGCGACGGTCACCTTCCGCATCGCCGAGGCGAACGCGGGCGCCATGCCGAGCGAGTCGGGCGTGGCCGAGGCGCTCGCCGCGAGCAGGGCGGTCGCCTCGTCGACGGTCAGACCGGTCAGGTCGGTGGTGAAGCCGGGCAGCAACGAGAACCCGCCGGCGCGTCCGCGTTCGGCGTAGACGGGGATGCCTGCCGTGGACAACGCCTCGACGTCGCGCAGCACGGTGCGCACCGAAACCTCGAGTTCCCGGGCGATTGCGGGCGCGGTCATCCGGCCGCGGTGCCGCAGCAGCAGGACGAGGGACAGCAACCGATCCGCGCGCATGCCGGCACTCTCGCAGAGATACCTGACAGGAGATGTCGTGTTTGGAAGGAAGCATCGTGTCCGCCGACATCGACACACCACCGGGAGGCCCGACATGAGCACCGTCACCGATCCCCGTCCCCTCTACCGTGACGCCCTGGCATGGGTGGACACGCTGTTCGCGCAAGTGCGCCCCGAGCAGATGACCGACCCGACTCCCTGCCCGCAGTTCGACGTGCGTGCCCTGCTCGGCCACCTCGTCGCGACCGTGGACAGGGGGCGGGTGATCGGCAGCGGCGGCGACCCGTTGAGCATCCCGGAATTCCTCACCGGTGTCCCCGACGACGCGTGGCGGGCCGAGCTCGAACGGGCGCAGGCCCACTACCGGAAGGTGTGGAGCGACGACGACGTGCTCGACCGGTCCGTCGTCGCGCCGTGGGGAACGGTACCCGGACGCGCCGCGGTGCTGAGCAACCTCAACGAGGCCCTCGTGCACGGATGGGACCTCTCCGCCGCCACCGGTCTGCAGACCGAGCCCGACGCGGCGCTCGTGGAGGCCGCGTTCGCCGTCGCGCGCCGCAGCATTCCCGCAGCCCGGCGCGGCGGACGGGTGCCCTTCGGCACGGTCGTCGAGTCCGCACCGGATGCGAGCCCCCTCGAACGGCTCGCGAACTGGTCCGGGCGGGAGACCGCCGCGTGGCGGCGCTGATCCGGACACACCGACGCCGACGGGCGGCACCCGCAGAGGGTGCCGCCCGTCGGCGTTCGTTACAGCAGGACTACTCGGCGTCCTTGGCCAGGGCCACCGCCGGGGTGTCGGGCACCGCAGCCGGCTTCTCGCTCGGGGTGAAGGTGAACTTCGCGTTCTCGCCGGCACCCTCGCCGTCCCAGCCTTCGACGTCGACCAGGACGATCTGGCCGGGGCCGATCTCGTTGAAGAGAATCTTCTCCGAGAGCTGGTCCTCGATCTCGCGCTGGATCGTGCGACGCAGCGGCCGGGCGCCGAGGACCGGGTCGAAGCCGCGCTTGGCGAGCAGCGACTTCGCCTTCTCGGTGAGCTCGATGCCCATGTCCTTGTTCTTCAGCTGCACCTCGACACGACCGATCATCAGGTCCACCATCTCGATGATCTGCTCCTGGGTGAGCTGGTGGAAGACGATGATGTCGTCGATGCGGTTGAGGAACTCGGGCCGGAAGTGCTTCTTGAGCTCGTCGTTCACCTTGAGCTTCATCCGCTCGTAGTTCGACTCGGCGCCGGTGCCCTTGGTGAAGCCCAGGCCCACCGCCTTCGAGATGTCGGCGGTACCGAGGTTCGAGGTGAAGATCAGCACGGTGTTCTTGAAGTCGACCGTGCGTCCCTGGCCGTCGGTGAGGCGGCCGTCCTCGAGGACCTGCAGGAGGGTGTTGTAGATCTCCTGGTGGGCCTTCTCGATCTCGTCGAACAGAACCACGGAGAACGGCTTGCGGCGCACCTTCTCGGTGAGCTGGCCGCCCTCTTCGTAGCCGACGTAGCCCGGAGGGGCACCGAACAGGCGCGACGCGGTGAACCGGTCGTGGAACTCGCCCATGTCGATCTGGATGAGCGCGTCGTCCTCGCCGAACAGGAAGTTCGCGAGCGCCTTCGACAGCTCGGTCTTACCGACGCCGGACGGGCCGGCGAAGATGAACGAACCGGCGGGACGCTTCGGGTCCTTCAGGCCGGCGCGGGTACGCCGGATCGCCTTGGCGACGGCCTTGACGGCGTCCTCCTGGCCGATGATCCGCTTGTGCAGCTCGTCCTCCATGCGGAGCAGACGGGTGGTCTCCTCCTCGGTGAGCTTGAACACCGGGATGCCGGTCCAGTTGGCGAGAACCTCGGCGATCTGCTCCTCGTCGACCTCGGCGATGACGTCGAGATCACCGGCGCGCCACTGCTTCTCGCGCTCGGCACGCTGCGCGACGAGCTGCTTCTCCTTGTCGCGCAGGTTCGCGGCCTTCTCGAAGTCCTGCGCGTCGATCGCGGACTCCTTCTCCCGGCGCGCGTCGGCGATCTTGTCGTCGAACTCGCGCAGGTCCGGCGGCGCGGTCATCCGGCGGATGCGCATGCGCGCACCGGCCTCGTCGATGAGGTCGATCGCCTTGTCCGGCAGGAAGCGGTCGTTGATGTAGCGGTCCGCGAGGCTCGCCGCGGCGACCAGCGCCTTGTCGGTGATGGACACGCGGTGGTGCGCCTCGTACCGGTCGCGCAGACCCTTGAGGATCTCGATGGTGTGCTCGACCGTGGGCTCGCCGACCTGCACCGGCTGGAACCGGCGCTCGAGCGCGGCGTCCTTCTCGATGTACTTGCGGTACTCGTCGAGGGTGGTGGCACCGATGGTCTGCAGCTCGCCGCGCGCCAGCTTCGGCTTCAGGATCGACGCCGCGTCGATGGCGCCCTCGGCGGCACCCGCACCGACCAGCGTGTGCAGCTCGTCGATGAACAGGATGATGTCGCCGCGGCTGTTGATCTCCTTGAGGACCTTCTTCAGGCGTTCCTCGAAGTCACCGCGGTAACGGCTGCCCGCGACGAGCGAGCCGAGGTCGAGGGTGTAGAGCTGCTTGTCCTTGAGGGTCTCGGGGACCTCACCGTTGACGATGGCCTGCGCCAGGCCCTCGACGACGGCGGTCTTGCCGACGCCCGGCTCGCCGATGAGCACCGGGTTGTTCTTGGTGCGACGGCTCAGGACCTGCATCACGCGCTCGATTTCCTTCGCGCGTCCGATGACGGGGTCGAGCTTGCCTTCGAGCGCGGCCTGCGTGAGGTTGCGGCCGAACTGATCGAGCACCAGCGACGTCGACGGGGTGCCGGCCTCGCCACGGCTGGTGCCGGATTCCTGGGGCTCCTTGCCCTGGTATCCGGAGAGCAGCTGGATGACCTGCTGACGGACCCGGTTCAGGTCGGCGCCGAGCTTGACGAGCACCTGCGCCGCGACGCCCTCACCCTCGCGGATGAGGCCGAGCAGGATGTGCTCGGTACCGATGTAGTTGTGTCCGAGCTGCAGCGCCTCACGCAGGCTGAGCTCGAGCACCTTCTTGGCACGGGGCGTGAACGGGATGTGACCCGAGGGGGCCTGCTGTCCCTGGCCGATGATCTCCTCGACCTGGCTGCGGACGCCTTCGAGGGAGATCCCCAAAGATTCGAGCGACTTGGCCGCTACGCCCTCGCCTTCGTGAATGAGGCCCAGGAGAATGTGCTCCGTGCCGATGTAGTTGTGGTTGAGCATCCTGGCCTCTTCCTGAGCCAGGACGACGACGCGCCGCGCGCGATCGGTGAACCTTTCGAACATCGCACTCCCTCACACTCTCCGGCCGACAGGTCCGGTACGCGGATCGTTCCGGACCCGGCTGCCGCGTTTCGCTCCGGCACTCGAGTCGTCGAGTGGAACCAGGTTCCACGACCCCACTCGACACTCTAGTTGCCGCCGTTTCGAGGCGCTGCCCCTCCACCCGATCGGCACCGGCGGCAACTCCGGCTACGAGGGGTAACGCCGCACGTCGACCCGGCGTTCCCACCTCCGTGTACGCCAGCAGCGAACACGCTGCTCAGCGGGGCATCAACCGGCGAATGCGCTGTCCGACGCGCTGCGGGGCGCGTTCGGGGTCGACGAGTTCGTTCTCCGCGAGGGGGCTGTCCTCGTCGGCGACGGTGCCGGGCTCGAACCGCTCGAGCGTCCGGCCCGGTCCGCGCAGCCGTTCCACCGCGGCGACGAGCGAGCCTTCGGACCGGACGGCGGAGGCGACGTCCTGCGGGGACACCCCCAGGTGCTCGGACAGCAGACGCTCCCGCATCTCGACGACCGCACGGCTGATGTGGTCGCCCTCGTGATCCGCCTCGACGAAGAGATCGCACTCGGTGTCGAAGCCCAGGGACCGGTTGTTCAGGTTCGACGAGCCGATGCGCAGCAGCACGTCGTCCATGACGACGACCTTCGCGTGCACGTAGATCGGCGCTCCGCCCGCGGTGACCGGGTAGTAGGCGGCGAACCGCCCGTGGACGTCGGCGTTCCACAGCATGTGCAGCAGCTTGCGACGGGCACCGTCCATCGCCTTCTGCTCGAGCCATCCCTCGGCGTTGCGCGGCAGGACCAGCACGATCTGCGGGCCGTCCGGTTCGTGCAGCCGCTTCGCGAGGGCTTCGGCGAGGGTCCGGGACGCCAGGTACTGGCTCTCCATGTAGAGCGTGCGACGGGCGCCGGCGATCACCGCCAGGTAGAGGGCTTCGATCTCCCGGACCTCGGCGCGGTCGCGGAGTTCGGGCAGGGTGCGGGCGACGGCGACGTCGACATCGCGCAGCGCCGGGCGCAACCCCTCGGGCCAGATGGTGTGATCGGCCTCGACCGGCTCGAGGTCCTCCCCGGTCGCAGCCTTCCACCGGGCACGGGCCTGCTCGCCGATCGCGCGGGCGGCCGCGCCGTCCACCGCGGTGGTGACGTCGTGCCACGGTCCGTACCGGCGACCGTTCGGCTCCCGCCGGGAACGGCTGGGGGCGGGG
>NZ_AJFC01000207.1:0-5907 GCF_000256505.1 Rhodococcus sp. P14
CTGCGGTCGGGATGTTCGCTGGTGTCCCACCGGTCCACGGTCATGTCGATGCCACCGCAGAACGCGACGACGTCGTCGATCACGATGATCTTCTGATGATGCGCCGCTCCCACGGGGTGGGCACCGTCGATCTCGAGCCGGAGCCGGGGGTCGCTCAGCCAGTTCAGCACGAAGACAGGTGTCATCCCGCGTCCGATGGCGGCGAATGCGCCGATGTTCCACTTCAGCAGCATCACCTCGAGATCCGGCTGCCGACGTGGCAACCACTTGAGGAAGGCACCCAGCCGGTTCGGTCCCTCGAGGGTCTTGCGATCGGGTTCGAATTTGATCCTCGTGTCGAAGTCCCACCCGATCAGGAGGATCCGTCTGCGGGCCTGCAGCATCGCCGACTTGGCGTACCGGAAATAGTCTGCGGCGTCGACGATGCAGGCGAGACGATCGGCCCGATCGACCCGCCAGCACGTCTCGCCCGGGGCGGCAATCCGCTCTGCCATGGCCGACACGCTACCCGGGAATCTCGCCCGCCCGCCGCGAGAGACGAAAGGCCGGGCAGTTGTGACGATTGTCTCCGCTTCGCGACAGCGCACCGTTCCGAGCGACCGATCCGCTTTCCGGACGAATAGGGAACGAAATCTGCGCGCCACGACGACGAGGCGATATCCGGGACTGTTGTCGCGGATATCGCCTCGTCGGCCGGAAGACGGCACCTGTGCTCGGTGTGCCTTTGCGGCTTTGCCGCCGGTGTGCCTTTGCGGCTTTGCCGCCGGTGTGCCTTTGCGGCTTTGCCGCCGGTGTGCCTTTGCGGCTTTGCCCCGGTGCGCCTTGTCGAGCCGTGCTGTCAGTGTGCCTTGTTGTAGGCCTCGATGATTTCGGCGGAGATGCGTCCCCGGGCGGAGACGGGCATGTCGTTGTTACGGGCCCATTCCCGGATTTCCGCGGTTCGTTCCGAACCACCACGCGCGGACTTGCGCGCTGCGGGCGCGGTGGGCACGACCTTCGCGCGCTTACGGCCACCGACCTTGCGGGCATGGGTGACCCAGAACTCCAATTCTTCCCGGAGCTTGGCCGCGTTTTCCTCGGACAGATCGATCTCGTAGGTGACTCCGTCGAGCCCGAATTCCACGGATTCGTCCGCCGCCGTCTCCCCGTCCACATCGTCGATCAGGGTAACGGTGACTTTCTTTGCCATGTGCTGCAAATCCTCTCGAATGAAGAAGCGCGGCCCCCCGCGGTACGAGACAACAATACCCGGGAATCAATTCATGGCAATACGGAAATCGAATGCGACCAATTACCTCGCCGGACGAACAATTGGGAACAGGATTGTTTCCCGGATTCCGAGGCCCGTCAGCGCCATCAGCAATCGATCGATTCCCATGCCGGTCCCGGTCGTCGGAGGCATTCCCTGTTCCATCGCCGCGAGGAAATCCTCGTCGAGGACCATCGCCTCGTCGTCACCAGCCGAGGCCAGCCGCGCCTGGTCGACGAATCGCTCGCGCTGGATCACGGGGTCGACGAGTTCCGAGTAGCCGGTGGCCAGTTCGAAGCCGCGTACGTACAGGTCCCATTTCTCGGTCACACCGTTCTTGCTGCGGTGCTGCCGGGTGAGCGGCGAGGTCTCGACGGGGTAGTCCCGCACGAACGTCGGCTCGTGCAACTGGTCGCCGCACTGGTGCTCCCACAACTCCTCGACGAGTTTCCCGTGGCCCCAGCCCTTGCCCTCCGGAACCTCGAGACCCACCCGATCGGCGAGCGCATGCAGCTCCTCGAGGGACGTCTCGGGCGTGACCTCGGTGCCGATGGCCGCGGACAGTGACGGGTACATCTCCATCACTTTCCATTCGCCGCCGAGGTCGTACTCGGTGCCGTCGGCGAGGGTGACGACGTGGGTGCCGAACACCGCCATCGCCACCTCCTGGATGAGCTCGCGAATCATCGTCGCCGAATCGTCGTACGTGCCGTACGCCTCGTAGGTCTCGAGCATGGCGAATTCGGGCGAGTGCGTGGAGTCCGCACCCTCGTTGCGAAAGTTGCGGTTGATCTCGAAGACCTTCTCGATGCCACCCACCACGCAGCGCTTGAGGAACAGTTCCGGCGCGATGCGCAGGTACAGATCCATGTCGAGCGCGTTCGAATGGGTGACGAACGGACGCGCCGTCGCACCACCGTGCAGGGTCTGCAGCATCGGGGTCTCGACCTCGAGGAAGCCGCGCCGCTCGAGGGCATTGCGCAGCTCGCGCACCACCGCGACACGCATGCGGGCGTTGGCGCGGGCCTCGGGACGCACGATCAGGTCGGCGTAGCGCTGCCGGACCCGGGTCTCCTCGTTCATCTCCTTGTGCGCGACCGGCAGCGGGCGCAGCGCCTTGGCGGCCATCTGCCACGAGTCCGCCATGACGCTGAGCTCGCCGCGACGAGAACTGATCACCTCGCCGTGCACGAACACGAAGTCACCGAGGTCCACCTCGTGCTTCCACGCCGCGAGGGATTCCTCGCCGACACCGTTCAGGCTGATCATCGCCTGCAACTGGGTGCCGTCGCCCTCCTGCAGCGTGGCGAAGCAGAGCTTGCCGGTGTTGCGGAAGAAGATGACCCGGCCGGCGACGCCGACCTCCTCACCGGTGACGGTGTCGGGCTCGAGGTCGGGGTACTTCTCGCGGATCTCCGCGAGGGTGTGAGTGCGCGGAACGACGACGGGATACGCGTCCTTGCCCTGCGCCAGGATCCGTTCGCGCTTCTCGCGGCGGATACGGATCTGCTCGGGGGTGTCGTCGGACTGCTGAACCGGTGCATCACTCACGGGTGACCAGACTATCGGACCGCGTCGGACGCCCGCGCAGGACCGACGCGCCCGGGGAGACCGGCGCCCCGACGGATCAGTGTGCGGTGACGCGCGCCACGTCGTCCTCGACGTGCGGGGCGGCGGCGATCGCACCGGTCGCCCCGGCCGCCGCCAGGGCCGCGTACCCGCCGACGAGACCGGTGACGCGGCGCAGGCCGAGGGCCTGCAGCCCCGCGACGACGGCATCGGTCTCCGCGCCGGAGGCCGAGACCACGACCCACTCGACGTCACGGTCGACGGCCACCGCCAGGCGCTCGTCGTCGGCGGGATGCAGACGCCGGGGCAACAGTTCCGCGGAGATGGCCAGGGCACCGGGCAGGGTGCCCTGAGCGGCGCGCTCGGCGTGGGAACGGATGTCGACGACCACCGCGCCGCGCGCGACGGTCGCGGCCAGTCCGGCCGGATAGATGCGCTCGGTGGTGAGCGGGAGGGGATGGGCGGGTGCGGCGACGAAGGATGCAGCAAGCGCAGTGCGCATGAGAGAGACTCCAGGAAGGTGTGAACGGTCGAGGCGGACGTCAGCCTCGACAACACTCCTGGGCGCTCATGCAGCGGATCACGGCGACTATTCTTGCACAGGATCGCGGTGGGCGGAACCCACTGCGGCGGATCGGGCGCCGCGCCGTGCGAGATTGCGCTCGTACACCAGGCGCAGCCCCTCCAGCGTCAGGTCCGGTTCGTGGTGCTCGAGCATCTCGGATTCCGGCATGATCAGCGGCGCACGGTCGCCGGTCCCGATGACCGCGACGTCGTCACCGTCGAAGCCGCGCTGCTCGGAACGCACCAGCCGCACCAGCCCGTCGACCATCCCGGCGAATCCGAAAACCGCACCGGACTGCATGCATTCGACGGTGTTCTTGCCGACCACGGCGCGCGGGCGCAGCAGCTCCACCTTGCGCAGCGCCGCGGACTGGGAGGCGAGCGCGTCCATCGACACCTCGATGCCGGGGGCGATGATGCCGCCGAGGAACTCCCCCTTCGCCGAGACCACGTCCACGCACGTGGACGTCCCGAAGTCCACCACGATGCACGGACCGTCGTAGAAGTGGTGTGCCGCAAGACTGTTGACGATGCGGTCGGCGCCGACCTCCTTGGGGTTGTCGACGAGCAGCGGCACCCCGGTGCGCACGCCCGGTTCGACGACCACGTGCGGCACGTGTTCCCAGTAGCGGGCCAACATCACCCGGATCTCGCGCAGCACCGACGGCACCGTGGACAGCGCGGTCACCCCGGTGATCTGATCGACGTAGCCGCCGAGCAGGCCACGGAAGATGAGCGCGAGCTCGTCGGCGGTCATCCGCGGATCGGTACGCATCCGCCAGTCCCGCAACAACTTCGCATGCGAGCCGCTGCCGGTGAACAGACCGAGGACGACGTTGGTGTTCCGGACGTCGACGGCGAGGAGCACTGTTACACCAACGAACCGGAGTCGAGCGTGGCGAGCATGCGCGGGGTGATCAGACCGGAACCCTCCGGCGCGTGCGCCGGATCGTTGCCGAGTTCGACCTGCCGGTTGTCCGCGTCGACGAACACCACGCGCGGGTTGTAGTCGCGGCATTCCTGCTCGTTCATCACGCCGTAGGCGATGAGGATGACGAGATCGCCGGGGCTCACGAGACGTGCTGCGGCACCGTTGATCCCGATGACGCCGGAGCCTCGCTCGCCCGCGATGACGTAGGTTTCGAGACGGTTGCCGTTGTCGATGTCGACGATCGCGACCTGCTCGCCCTCGAGCAGGTCGGCGGCGTCCATCAGGTCCTGGTCGACGGTCACCGAGCCCACGTAGTGCAGATCGGCGTGGGTCACCGTGGCGCGGTGGATCTTCGACTTCATCATCGTGCGGAACATGGTGTCTCCTCAGCTTTTCGTGCCGGTCGCGCTATCGGCGGGTGAGCAGGTCGTCGGGGGTGGACGCGTCGACCGGGCCGGTCTCGCGTTCGAGGAATCCGGTGCCGATTGCGACACCGACGTTGTCGATGAGCCGGGTGGTGCCGATCCGAGCGGCGATCAGCAGCCGGCCGTCGCCACGTTCCGGAGCGGGACCGAGATCCGCACCCCGCAGTTCGAGATAGTCCAGCTCCACCGAGGGCTCGGCGGCGAGCACCGCGCGTGCGGCGGTGAGCACGGCCTCCGGCCCGCCGGCGGCGGCGTGCGCCCCGGCGACCAGCGCCGCGGACAGCACGGTGGCGATCCGGCGCTGCTCCGGATCCAGGTAGCGGTTGCGCGACGACAGCGCGAGCCCGTCCTGCTCGCGCACCGTCGGCACACCCACGATGCGGACGTCGAAGTTCAGGTCCTGCACCATCTGCCGGACCAGGGCGAGCTGCTGGTAGTCCTTCTCGCCGAAGAACACGACGTTGGGCGCCGCGATCTGCAGCAGCTTCGCGACGACGGTGAGCATGCCCGCGAAGTGCGTCGGGCGGCTGCCACCCTCGAGCTCCGCTCCCAGGGGGCCCGGATGGATCATGGTCCGCCTGCCCTCGGGGTACATCGCGGCCGCCGTCGGTGCGAACGCCAGCTCGACACCGGCCTCGCGCAGCAGCGCGAGGTCCGCGTCGAGGGTGCGGGGGTAGGCGTCGAGGTCCTCACCGGCGCCGAACTGCAGCGGATTGACGAAGATCGACACCACCACCACGGCACCGGTGAGCTTCGCCTGCCGTACGAGTTCGAGGTGACCGGCGTGCAGGGCACCCATCGTCGGCACGAGCGCCACGGTGCGGCCGACGCCGCGCAGCGCCTTGGTGACCTTGGTCAGGCCGGCGGGATCGTGGTGCACGGTCAACTCGCCGCGCACGTAGCCGCCCTGTTGCGTTTCACTCACCGTGATCAGCCCCTTCGAGGATCTCCATCAGTTCCGGTTTCGCACCGGCGCGCTGCGCCGAACGCAGCGACATCGCCCGGTAGCCGGCGGCGATCCGAGGTTCGACCTCGTCGAGCACCCGCAGGTGCGTGGCCACGGCCTGCGCGTCGCCGCGAGCGACCGGACCGGTCAGCGCGGACGGTCCGCGGCGCAGCGCGTTGTCGAGCGCCGCCGCCAGCAGCGGCTGCAGCCCCCCCCCCGCGCC
>NZ_AJFC01000208.1:0-5078 GCF_000256505.1 Rhodococcus sp. P14
GCACCCGCTCCGCGACACCACCGGGCGCGTCGTCGACGAGTTGCTGGCCGAGCAGTTCGTCACCCTCGAGCGCCACCCGCAGCGCCTCCACCGCATCGACCACGAGGGTGACGAGGTGGTTGCTGCCGTGGGCGAGCGCGGCGTGGTACAGCGCGCGCCGCTCCTCGCGGACGCGCACGGGTTCGCCGCCGATCTCGAGCACGAGGGACTGGGCGATCGCGTAGCCGACGTCGTCGGCGGCCGTGATGCCGAAGCACGCCGACGCGAGCCGGACGGTGTCCTCGTCGTGGCCGGTGAACGTCATCGCCGGATGGATGGCGAGCGGCACGACGCCCTGGTCTGCCAGCGGAGCGAGAACACCGACGCCGTTCGCGCCGGACGTGTGGGCGACGATCGTGCCGCGCGATACGGAACCGGTGGCGGCGAGGCCGCGGACGAGGGCGTGGAGTTCCGAGTCCGGGACGGCGAGGAGCAGCAGGTCGCAGCGAGCGGCGACCTCGTCGACGGGGAGAATTTCGGTGTCCGGGAGCCGGGTGCGGGCGCGGTGCTTGGACTGTTCGGAAACGGCGGAACAGGCCACGACCAGGTGGCCGACGCGTTCGAGTGCCGCGCCGATCGCCGTGCCCACCCGCCCGGCGGAAACGATTCCGACCGTCAGTCGTGCAGGCGCAGGCTCGTTGGTGATCCCGAAGGAGGTCACGGGAGTCCTCTCGTTCGTTCCAGTCCCGCTCGGCGGGTACCAGACGTTCCGATCGACGATAGCGCGGTGCGAGCGACCACGGCCACGGCAGAGAACGTGATCTGCGCCTCACCCGCCGTGGCGGGGGCTCAGCGCTCGGCGGACAGGGCAGCGAGGATCTCCGCGACCGTGCGCCCCTGGCTGTGCGCGCCCTCGCCCGCGTCGTCCGCCCGCCGTCGCCGGGCGCGCCGGCCCGTGGGCTCGGCGTCGCCGTCCGCGTCCGAGGCCCCGTCCTCGGGTGGCTCCGGCTGTGTCCCGGCGTCCTCGGGCTGTTCCGGTCGTGTCCCGGCGTCCTCGGGTTCCTCCGGCTGTGTCCCGGCGGCCTCGGGTTCCTCCGGCTGTGTCCCGGCCTCGGTCCGGTCCTCGGGGCCGGTCCCGTCCTGTCGTCGCGGGTCCGGCGACGCGCCGGGAGCAGCCGTCGCTCCCGCCGGGCGGCGGGGCACAGCGGTCGTCGTGTCGCCGTCGGTGACCACCGTGGTCTCGGCGGTCACCGGCTCGTCGTCGGGCGACGCGAAGAACGGTCCCGCCGGGCGGGGCGCGGCGGTGACCCGGAAGTTCCCGCCGCCGAGCTCCTGCAGTTGTCCCCGGCCCGCCCACAACGCGGCGCGGTCCTCGGGCAGCCGGCCGTCGAAGAGCACCTCGAGGTTGCGTCGCAGCGCAGCGAGCTCGGCCCGCAGGGCCGCCATCTGGTCGGCGTCGATGCGCAGCTCCGAGCGGACCTTCTCCTCGACGGTCAGCTCGTACTCGCGGCGTGCCGCGATCTCCCGTTCGAGCTGCAGTTCGTACACGGTCTGCAGATCCCGGACCTTGGCGCGGTCCAGTGCCGACTCGCGTCGGTACTTCGTCATGGCGATCGCGCCGACGGTGGCAGCCCACAGCGCGACCACCAGCCCGACACGCAACAGCTGGACGCTGTCGCTGAAGACCAGGAACAGCGACGCGATCAGCGCCAGGGCGAGCAGTGCCGCCACGATCACAGAACTCGCGCTGCGCCGTGGCCGACGACCCTTCCTCGTTCGCACCGGAGTCCCCATGGGCTCCAGACTACTGGGCGTGGCCGCCGTGACCCGAAAGTCGAGCGCACCCGGACCGCCGCCGCCGTCAGGTCGCCGGCTCGTCGGGATCTTCCGGTGTCCGGCAACAATGTTCGAGCCACAGGGCGGCACCCGCGAGTGCCACACCGGCGAGCAGCCCGACGATCACACCGGCGCTGTCCTCGACCGCGGCCTGGAGCACCGGTCGCTGCGGCACCAGGTACAGCAGGAACCCCGCCCAGATGCCCGCGCTGGCCGCACCGACCAATGCCGATGCCTTCGCGAGCGCCACCGCACGAGCCGCCGTGATGGGATGCAACTGGTGCGGCCCGTCGCCGATCTCGTGCTTGCCGACGCGGGAACGGATCATGAAGGCCAGCACCACCTCGACGATCGCGACCGGATACAGCGACGCTCCCGCATAGACGGGGATCGGCGGCAGCGTGCCGTACAGGCCGCGCGCCAGCAGCCATGCCGCGACGGCGGCGAGCACCGCCAGCGCCAGCAGATCCCGGATACGCGTCGGCTTCATCACCGCGGCGGCTCCAGCCGGTACTCGGTGCGGCGCACACCTTCGCGTTCGTCGACGGCGAGAGCCGCGAGCCACTCCGTCAACGGCCGTCGCGTGCCGTCGACCACCAGCGTCGCCTGCGGTTCGACGTCCCACCACGGGACGAGCACGAAGGCGCGCAGGTGGGCGCGCGGATGCGGCAGGGTCAGCTCGGGATCGTCGCTGAGAACCTCGCGGCCGTCCGAGTCGTGGCAGGTGACCACGTCCACGTCGAGGCTGCGCGGACCCCACCGCTGTTCCCGGACCCGGTCGGCGGCAGCCTCGAGCTGCCGGCCCAGGTCGAGCCAGCCGCGGCAGTCCAGCGACGGGTCCTCGGCGACGACGACGGCGTTGAGGAAGTCCTGCTGCTCGACCCCGCCCCACGGCGCGGTCGAATACACCGGCGACACGGCCACGATCCGGTCGGCGAGGGCTTCGGTGACCGAGCGCAGGTGCGCGGTCCGGTCCCCGATGTTCGAGCCGATGGACAGCACCGCCCGGCTCACGAGCCGCTCCGGGTGCGCTCGACCACCACCGCCACGTCCGCGAAGGTCAGCGGGATCGGCGCCGACGGCTTGTGCAGGGTGACCTCGACCCGGGTGACCCGCGGGTCGGTGAGGACGTCGGCGGCGATCTCACCGGCAACGGTCTCGATGAGGTCGCGTGACGGGCCCGCGACGATCGCGGCGGCCCGCTCGGCGAGGATGCCGTAGTGCAGGGTGTCGTCGAGGGCGTCGCTCGCCGCAGCCGGTGCGAGATCGAGCCACGCGACGATGTCCACCAGGAAGTCCTGGCCGTCGCGCTTCTCGTGGTCGAACACCCCGTGGTGGCCGCGGACCCGCAGTCCGCGCAGTTCGATCCGGTCGCTCACGCCGATCCTCCCGCCGCACTGCCGCGCTGCCACGCCCCGACGACGGCGACAGCGTCCAGCGACGCCCGCACGTCGTGCACGCGCACTCCCCACGCCCCGTGCTCCGCCGCGAGCGCCGACACGACGGCCGTGGCCACCTCGCGGCCACCGGGTGGCCGGATCGTGCCGTCGGGGGCGGCGAGCAGGGAACCGAGGAAGCGTTTGCGCGACGCACCGATCAGCACCGGGTAGCCGAGTTCGGTGAGCTCGGGCAGGCGGCGCAGCAGTTCCCAGTTGTGGTCGGCGTCCTTCACGAAGCCGAGGCCGGGATCGAGGATGATGTTCGCCGGATCCACGCCGGCCGCGATCGCGGCGTCCACCTGCACCATCAGCTCCCCGCGCACTTCGCGGACCACGTCGTCGTAGTGGGTGGATCCGCCGGCGTGCACGAAGCCGCCGGCGGGTCGCCAGTGCATGAGGATCCACGGCACGCCGGCCGCGGCCACGACCGCGGCCATACGAGAGTCGGCGCGTCCACCCGAGACGTCGTTGACGATGGTGACCCCGGCCTCGATCGCCGCCTCGGCCACGGAGGCACGCATGGTGTCGACACTGGTGGGAATGCCGGCGGCGCTCAACGCGGCGACGACCGGCGCGACCCGCGCGGCCTCGACCTCCGGGTCGACGCGAGCCGCTCCGGGACGGGTGGATTCCCCACCGACGTCGACGATGTCCACACCCAGGTCACGCAGTTCCAGGCCGTGCGCGATCGCCGCGTCGCGGTCGAGGTACCGGCCGCCGTCCGAGAACGAATCCCGCGTCACGTTCAGCACACCCATCACCACCGGGCGACCGGGGTTCGGCAGCATGCTCACCGGCGCAGGATCAGATCCAGGGCCTCGGCACGCGACGCCGAGTTGGTCTGCAGCAACCCCCGCACCGCCGAGGTCGTGGTGCTCGCCCCCGGCTTGCGGATGCCCCGCATGGCCATGCACAGATGCTCGGCCTCGACGACCACGATCACCCCGACCGGATCCAGCTTGCGCATCAGCGCATCCGCCACCTGACTGGTCAGCCGCTCCTGCACCTGCGGCCGCTTGGCGTACAGATCCACCACCCGCGCCAGCTTCGACAGGCCCGTCACCCGGCCGGTGGGACCGGGGATGTAGCCGACGTGCGCGACCCCGTGGAACGAGACCAGGTGGTGCTCGCACGTCGAGTACATCGGAATGTCGCGGACCAGGACGAGTTCCTGATGGCCCTCGTCGAAGGTCTTGTCCAGGACCGAGTCCGGATCGGTGTACAGACCGGCGAACATCTCCCGGTACGCCCGCGCGACCCGGGCCGGAGTGTCGAGCAGCCCTTCGCGCTCGGGGTCCTCCCCCACCGCGATCAGCAGTTCCCGCACGGCCGCCTCCGCGCGAGCCTGATCGAAGGCCCGGCCCGATTCCCGGCTGCGCAGGAGCTCGCCGTCACCGCCGATCGACACGGAATCCGCCTCGGAATCCAGGTGATTCACCGACACCAGACCGTACCTCCACTCTTCTCGACTCGGGTTCAGCGCGGACCGGTCGGCCCCTCCCACGGCTGTGTCGGCGGTGGCTCGGGAGCCACGTTCCGCTCGGCCTGTCGCTCGTCCTCGTCGGCCGGGCGCGCGGGCTGGGTCCATTGCGGATACCCAGGATAGGTGCTCTGCGGCCGCTCGGACTCGGCAGGCGGCCAACCGGGTGCCGACCAGCCCGCCGGGGCGCCGTAGTCGGGCCGGGTGGCGTGGCGGGGTCCGCCCGGGTACGGCGGCTGCCCGAAGCCCGGCAGCGGCTCCGACGCGGGCGCCGGCACCGGCGCCGGATGCCCGTTGGTCGGCGCCGCGGGCTGCGACTGCGGCAGCGGCTGGGGGGGGGGGCG
>NZ_AJFC01000209.1:0-21542 GCF_000256505.1 Rhodococcus sp. P14
TGGGGCTGGGGCTGCGGCTGGGCAGGCTTGGTGAAGGACGGGCGCACCGCTTCCGGCGGCCACGGCTCACCGCGTTCCTTCGCCCGCTCGGCCGGCGTCTTGATGGGGGGCTTGTCCGACGGCGTGCGTCCACCGAAGTCGTTGAACTCGGTGATCCGCGGCCGCTTCTCGACGGAGGCGAGGATCCGCTCGAGATCCTTGCGGGTGAGGGTCTCGTGTTCGAGCAGTTCCCCGGCGAGCACGTCCAGCACGTCGCGGTAGTCGTTGAGGATCGCCCAGGCTTCGGTGTGCGCGGCCTCGATGAGGTTGCGCACCTCCTCGTCGATCTCGCGGGCCACCTCGTGCGAGTAGTCGGACTGCACGCCCATCGAGCGGCCGAGGAACGGGTCGCCGTGTTCCTGCCCGTAGCGGACGGCGCCGAGGCGGGCACTCATGCCGTACTCGGTGACCATCGCACGGGCGATCTTGGTGGCCTGGTCGATGTCCGAGGAGGCACCCGTCGTCGGCTCGTGGAACACGAGTTCCTCGGCCGCGCGGCCACCCATGGCCATCACCAGGCGGGCGATCATCTCCGAGCGGGTCATCAGGCCCTTGTCGTCCTCGGGGACGGTCATCGCGTGACCGCCGGTGCGGCCGCGGGCGAGGATCGTCACCTTGTAGACCGGCTCGATGTCCGGCATCGCCCACGCGGCGAGCGTGTGCCCACCCTCGTGGTAGGCGGTGATCTTCTTCTCGTGCTCGCTGATGATGCGGCTCTTGCGGCGCGGGCCGCCGATCACCCGGTCCACCGACTCCTCGAGTGCGGCCTCGGTGATCACGGTGCCGTTCTCGCGCGCGGTGAGCAGCGCAGCCTCGTTCACGACGTTGGCCAGGTCCGCGCCGGACATGCCGACGGTGCGCTTGGCCAGTCCCTCGAGGTCGGCGTGCTGGTCGAGCGGCTTGCCCTTGGAATGCACCTGCAGGATCGCCCGGCGCCCGGCGAGGTCGGGGTTGGTGACCGGGATCTGCCGGTCGAACCGGCCCGGCCGCAGCAGGGCCGGATCCAGGATGTCGGGACGGTTGGTGGCGGCGATGAGGATGATGCCCTGCCGGTCCCCGAAGCCGTCCATTTCGACGAGCAGCTGGTTGAGCGTCTGCTCCCGTTCGTCGTGGCCGCCGCCGAGGCCGGCACCACGCTGACGGCCGACCGCGTCGATCTCGTCGACGAAGATGATGCAGGGGCTGTTCTGCTTGGCCTGCTCGAACAGGTCGCGCACGCGGGACGCACCGACGCCGACGAACATCTCCACGAAGTCCGAACCGGAGATGGTGAAGAACGGGACGCCGGCCTCACCGGCGACCGCGCGGGCGAGCAGGGTCTTGCCCGTGCCGGGAGGGCCGTACAGCAGGACGCCCTTCGGGATCTTCGCGCCGAGGGCCTGGTAGCGCGCCGGGTTCTGGAGGAAGTCCTTGATCTCGTACAGCTCTTCGACGGCCTCGTCGGCACCGGCGACGTCGGCGAACGTGGTCTTGGGCATGTCCTTGGTCAGCTGCTTGGCCTTGGACTTGCCGAAGCCCATCATCCCGCCGCGGCCACCGCCCTGCATGCGGCTCATCACGAAGAAGAACACCCCGAGCAGGATGATCATCGGGAGCACGAACAGCAGGATCGACGTCAGCCAGCTCTCCTGGGTGACGGTGGTGTCGAACTTCTCGAGGCCCGCGCCGGCGACCTTGTCGAAGATCTGCTCGGACGCCGACTCCGGGTACTTGGCGAGGATTTCGGTGTCGTCCCCGGTCGCCTCGTTGCCGCTCTTCAGCCACAGGCGTACCTGCTGCTCGCGGTCGTCGATCTGCGCTCGGCTGACGTTGTCCGCATCGAGCTGAGCAAGCGCGACAGACGTGTCCACCTTGGTGAAACCGCGGGTGTCGTCGCCGAAGTAGCTGAAGGCGTAGATGACCAACAGGATGCCGGCGACGATCGCCAGATTACGGAACACTGTCTTGCGGTTCATACAGGTTCGGCCCGGCCGGCCGGTCCTTTCGATAGTGCGGTCATCATCGTGGTCGTCCCGAGGAGTCCGGCGACGAACCGGACACCGCAAGGTTACCGCGTGTACGCGCAGCGTTGCCCTCGCGCGCCCGCACGGTTCGAGGGGTCAACGTCCGGGGCCACCCGGAGGTTCCCACCGGTCGCGTCAGCCGCCTGCGGGCACGGGCCCCACCGTGGTTATCATTTCGCATGGCCATGCAGGAGCCGGAATCTGCAACCGAGGCCGACCCGACCCATTCCGCTGCGGCCGAGCCGACCCGCACGGTTGCGGCCGATCCCACCCGTACAGCCGAGGCGGAGCCGACCCGCACCGCCGAGGCCGAGCCGACCCGCACCGCCGAGGCCGACCCGACCCGCACCGCCGAGGCCGACCCGACCCGCACCGCCGCCGTGGAGCTCACCCGTACGGCCGATGCGCCCACCGAACCAGCCCGTACCAGCGCGGTCGTCCCTCGCGGCGAAGCGACGACCGAGCCGTTCCCGGTCCGCGTCCCGACCGGTATCGACGACGTCGAAGCCGGGAACCGGATCGACGACTTCGACCTGCTCACCAACCTCGGCCGCGGCGCCTTCGGGCGGGTGTTCCTGGCCCGGCAGCACTCGATGCAGCGGCTCGTCGCCGTGAAGATCTCCCCCGACCGCGGTACCGAGGCCCAGACCCTCGCCCAGCTCGACCACGACTACATCGTCCGTGTCTTCGACCAGCGGATCCTGCCGGACCACGGCCTGCGGCTGCTGTACATGCAGTATCTGCCGGGTGGGACGCTGCTGCGGGTGCTGCACCGGGTGCGCACCACCCCACCCGAGCAGCGCAGCGGCCGGCTCCTGCTCGACGTCGTCGACGAGACCCTCGCCGAGAAGGGGGAGATCCGGCCCGCCGAGTCGACCGTGCGCAGCCGGCTCGAGAACCTGAGCTGGCCCGAGACCGTCGCGTGGCTCGGGCGCCGGCTCGCATCCGCACTGGACTACGCCGATCGGCGCGGAGTGCTGCACCGCGACGTGAAGCCCGCCAACGTTCTGCTCACGGCGGAGGGCGTGCCCAAGCTCGCCGACTTCAACATCAGTTTCGCCGAGTCCGTCGGTGGCACGTCGGCCGTGGCGTACCTCGGCGGGTCCCTGGCGTACATGTCGCCCGAGCAGCTCGAGGCGTGCCATCCCGGTCTGCCCGGCACCGCCGCGGACATGGACACCCGCAGCGACATCTACGCGCTCGGGGTCATGTTGTGGGAACTGCTCACGGGTGGCCGGCCCAACAGCGAGGACGACCTGGGCGCCGAAACCCTGCCCGCACTCGAGACGATGCTCGCGCGGCGACGCTCCGGACTGACCGCGGCCGCGCGCGAGCGGATCCCGGCCGACTGCCCCCAGACTCTGCTGCGGGTGCTCGCGAAGTGCCTCGAACCGGATCCGGCGGATCGGTGGGCGTCGGGTGCGGAGCTGGCACAGCAGTTCGACCTGTGCCTCGATCCGCGGGCCCGGGACCTCGTCGACCCGCCGCCGCACAGCTGGCGCGCCCGGCTCCGGCGCCCCGTGGTGCCGATCCTCACCGCCGCAATCGCGATCCCGAACGTGCTGGCCGCGCTCTACAACTACCAGCACAATGCGAACCTGATCGTCGACCGGCTCCCACCGGACACCCAGCGCGAATTCGAGCAGCTCGCGCTGATCATCAACGGGATCACCTTCCCGCTCGGCACGGTGATCATCGTGTATCTGTGCCGACGGTTGATCACCGTCCCGCGCGGTCTGCACCGCGGCCGCAGCTACGACGCGGTGGAACTCGCCCGGGCGCGGCACGACGCACTGCTGATCAGCGATCGCGTCGCCGCCGTGGTGATGACCCTGTGGACGGTCGCCGGCATCGCGTTCCCGGTGGCACTGCACTTCGTCGGCGGCAACATCGACGGCCCCTCCGCCGCGCACTTCCTCACGTCGATCCTGGTGTGCGGGGCGATCGCCGTCGCCTATCCGTTCTTCCTGGTCGCCTTCTACATGGTGCGATCGTTGTATCCGGCCTTCCTGCCGCACGGGGCGACCGACGCCACGGATGCCCGCGAACTCGAGGGCCTGCACCGCCGCAGTGTGCGCTACCTGGCGCTGGCGGCGGCCGTTCCGCTCGTCGGGGTGGCCGGCGTGACGTACCTCTCACCCGAGGAGATCCAGCAGGTCCTCGTCGCGGTGCGGGTACTGGCGGTGGGCAGCATCGCCGCGTTCGTGCTCGTGTACTGGTTGTTCCGCATCATGGAGGACGACCTGCGCGCCCTGCAGCGCGGCGTGGCCCCGACCCGGGCGACGCGCGAGCCGGTGAAGCCGGGCCCGGATCAGTCGGTGTAGACCTTCGGGTCGAGGGTGCCGATGTACGGCAGATCGCGGTAGCGCTCGTCGTAGTCGAGGCCGTAGCCGACGACGAACTCGTCCGGGATGTCGAATCCCACGTCGGCGACGTGGACGTCGACCTTCACGGCCTCCGGTTTGCGCAGCAGCGTCACCACCTCGAGGGACGCCGGGTTCCGGGAGGAGAGGTTGCGCATGAGCCAGGACAGCGTGAGGCCGGAGTCGATGATGTCCTCGACGATCAGCACGTTCCGGCCGGCGATGTCCTTGTCGAGGTCCTTGAGGATGCGCACCACGCCGGACGACGAGGTGGACGACCCGTACGAGCTGACCGCCATGAATTCCATCTGGGTGGGGATCGGCAGCGCCCGCGCGAAGTCGGTCATGAAGAAGATCGCGCCCTTGAGCACGCCGATGAGCAGCAGATCACCTTCCGGTGCGCCCACCGGATAGCGCGCGGCGATGGTCTCGGCCAGCTCCTTCGTGCGCTGTTCGATCTGTTCCTCGGAGATCAGTACCGACGCGATGTCGTTCTCGTACACCGGGTTCATCCTGCCTTCCCTCAGTCGTCCGCACCCTGTCGCCGGCCGACGAACTCGACGATCAGCCTGCCACGCCGACGCGTGACGACCAACCTGACGCCGGGCTGCGGCCCGCCGCCCACGGCGACGCCGCCCTGGCCGCGCCACTGCCCGATCAGGTCGTCGACGGCTCGCAGCTTGCGGTCCGTCGGGGCGGAGGCCCCCGAGTCGAGCAGCCATCGTCGCAGGACCCGTCGTCGTACCGCGACGGGCGTGCCGGCGAGGACGTCCACCGCCAGCCCGGTCCCGGCCCGGGCCTCCCCCAGCCGGCGCCCGGCCAGTTCCTCCAGCGCGTCCTCGTCCTCGCGCAGCTGCGCGGCCGTGCGCGCGAGGGCCGGTGCGACCCCACCGCCGAGCACGTCCTCGAGCAGCGGCAGCACCTCCTCACGCAGCCGCACCCTGGTGAAACGACGGTCGCTGTTGTGCGCGTCCTCGTAGGGCGTGTACCCCAGTTCCGCACAGGCCCGGCGGGTGACGTCGCGACGCACGCCGAGCAGGGGGCGCCCCCACGGCTCGTCGAACTCGCACATGCCGCGCAGGGAGCGGGCCCCGGAACCGCGGCCCAGCCCCAGCAGCACCGTCTCGGCCTGATCGTCGAGCGTGTGCCCGAGCAGCACCGGCAATCCCGCCCGGGCCTCGTCGAGGGCCCGGTAGCGCGCCGCACGCGCGGCCGCCTCGGGACCGCCGGGGCCGGTCACCGCGACGCGGACGACCTGTACCGACACGCATCCGGCCGACCGGGCGAATGCCGCGGCGCGGGCGGCGACGTCGCCGGAGCCGGGCTGCAGGCCGTGGTCGACGACGACGGCGTGCACCGAATCCGCCTCGGCGACGGCGGCGACGGTCAGAGCCGACGAGTCGGCGCCGCCGGACAGGCCGACCGCGACGGACCGGCCGTGGGTCGCGACCCAGCGCCGGACGGCCAGACGCACCTCGTGGACGGCAGGGGTCTCGGGCAGGAGCGGTCGATCGGACGACACCGTCAGGCCAGTACCCGTGCGATCCACGCGTCGGGGTCGTCGATCTCGGCGAGGGTCGGCATCGCGTCGGGTCCGCTCCAGACGGTGTTGAACCGGGCCATGCCCACCCGTTCGACGACGGTGTCGACGAACTTCTTGCCCTGCACGTACTGGGCCATCTTGGCGTCCATCCCGAGCAGTGCACGGACGATGCGGTGGACGGGGTTCACGGCGCGCCGGCGACGGTTGTCGAACGCGCGCCGGATCTGCGCGACGGCGGGCACCACGGAGGGTCCGACCGCGTCCATCACGTGGTCTGCGTGGCCCTCGAGCACGGTACCCAGGGCCAGCATGCGGTCGAGGGCGGTGCGCTGGGGTTCGGACTGCACCGCTCGGACGAGACCGAGCACACCGCGCTCGGCCATGGGCTTCTCCTCCCCCGGCCGGCGATCGCGCAGGACCCCGGTGATCCGGCCGGCGAGATCGGTGAACGACTCGTCCACGGTCCGGCCCAGCTCCGCCGCCGCCTCGCGCATCAGGTCCGCCATCCACGGGGCCTCGGCGAACTGCACGCGGTGGGTGACCTCGTGCAGGCACACCCACATCCGGAAGTCGGCGGTGGGCACCCGCAGCGCCCGCTCGACGGCGACGACGTTCGGGGCCACGAGCAGCAGCGACCGCGAGAACGGGTCGTACTGACCGAGCACGGCGGTGGACAGGTACGCGAGCATCGCGCCGGCCTGCATGCCGGCGGGCTTGCCGACCCACCGGCCCTCGGTGGGCCCGGAACCGGTGAGGTCCGCCATCGACCTGGCGGCGGCGTGCACCCATTCGGACCGGTCGACCACCGCGGCCGGCGGCACGTCTCGCCCGTCGCCGAGGCCGGTCAGCTCCCGCACCGGTGGCTCGGCGCGGTCGGCGGCCGAGGCCAGCTCGGCGACGACGGTCTCGGCGGTGTACCGCGACATCGCCGGGCCCGGCCGGGTCAGGCGCGCTCCGACCCCGGCCGCGAACTTCCAGTCGATCGCGTCACCCAGCGTCCGGTCCCGGTCGGTCATCGGCATCCGCATCCTCGGAGGGTCGCCGCCACCGCGTCGAGGGCAGGTCGGCTCTCGCCCGGCGAACGGTCGTTGGACAACAGGGCGAACGTCAGCACCCGGCCGTCGGTGTCGACGACGAATCCGGTCAGACCGCTCGCCTGCGACAGGGTGCCCGTCTTCGCGCGAACCCAACCCGCCCCGTCGCGGTTGGTCGAGGCGTAGCGCTCCGAGAGGGTGCCGGTGGCGCCCGCGACCGGCAGGTAGTCCAGCATCGGGCGCAGCGACGCCTGTTCGGTTCCGGCGGCGGCGGCCATCACCGCGTCGAGGAGCCGAGCGGGAATCCGGTTGTCGACGGACAGGCCGCTCACGTCGTGGAGGGTGAGCCCGGTCAGGTCGAATCCGGCCTCGCGCAGGGCCGCGGCGACGCTGTCGACCGCGCCGCGGAAGGACGGCTCGACACCCTCGGCCGCGGCGATCTCGCGGCCGACGGCCTCGGCCAGGACATTGTCGGAGTAACCCATCATCTGCCCCAGCCGATCGCGCAGCGGCGCCGACTGCACAGCGGCCAGCGGAGCCGCTCCGGGCCGGACTGTCCCGGTGGCGACCCGGGCGGGGTCCGCGCCGAGCGCGGCGGCGAGGGCCCGGCCGGCATCGAGGGCGGGGGTGGGGGTGCGCGGCGACTCGTCCTCGAGGGGGTTCAGCCGGCCGCCGTCGAGCATCACCGGTTCGATCGGCGCCACGGAGCCGCCGGCGATGTCGGCGGGGAACCATCCGGTGGCCAGGGCGTCACCGGCGTAGGCACCGGTGTCGACGAGCACCGTGTCGACGACGACGCCGCTGCGCTGGATCTGCTGCACGAGGTCGGCGATGCGCGGGGCGCCGGCGTAGAAGCCGGGCTCGCCGGGGGGCTGGGCGGTGAGGGTGGGATCGCCACCGGCGACGAGCACGATCTCCCCCGGCCGGCTGCCCTCGACGACCTTGGTGGTGACCCGGTGTTCGGCGGGCAGGGCGAGCAGCGCTGCGGCGGCGGTGAGAACCTTCGTCGTCGACGCCGGGATCATCGGCCGGGCCGGGTCCTTCGACCACAGCACGGTGCCCGTGGCGGCGTCGGTGATCGAACCGGTGAAGTTGCCCAGCCCCGCGTTCCCCAGCGCCGGCGCGAGCGTGGCGGCCAGGGCGGGGCCGGTGGGGGCGAGGGCGTCGGCCGGTACCGGGGCCACCTGCGGGGTCGCGGTGACGGGCGCCGGTGCCGGCGCTATCGCGGCGGCGGCCTCGCCGCTGCGGAAGTCGGAGAGCGCGAAGGCCCCTCCCACGAGCAGCGCGACGGTCCCCGCTGCCCAGATGGTGAACAGGATCCGGAGGTTCCGGCGGCGCCGTCCCGCCAGTGTGCCCAGCTTCTTCTTGCCCTGCCCCGCCAACACGCCTCCGCTGTGTCGAATCCCGCGGCGTTCGCCCCGGCGAATCCCGCGCCCTGGTGACCGCCCCGGTGGTCCGGCACCTGCGCCACCAGCGTAGCGCCGACCCGTTATCCTCTGTGCGGACCATCACCGCAGATACGGCAGTCGTATCGATCTACAAGTGAGGACACGGCGTGGAGTTCGAGGTCACCATCGAGATCCCCAAGGGGCAGCGCAACAAGTACGAGGTCGATCACGAAACCGGCCGCGTGAAGCTGGACCGCTACCTCTACACCTCGTTCGGCTACCCCGCCGACTACGGCTACATCGAGAACACCCTCGGCGAGGACGGGGACCCGCTGGACTGCATGGTGCTGCTGCCCGAGTCCGTGTTCCCCGGCGTCATCGTCGAGGCCCGTCCGGTGGGCATGTTCAAGATGGTCGACGAGGCCGGCGGCGACGACAAGGTCCTCGCCGTGCCCGCGGGCGATCCGCGCTGGGACCACGTCAAGGACATCAGCGACGTCTCGCAGTTCGAACTGGACGCGATCAAGCACTTCTTCGTCCACTACAAGGACCTGGAGCCGGGCAAGCACGTCGAGGCCGCGGACTGGGTCGGCCGCGCCGAGGCCGAGGCCGAGGTCTCCGCGTCGATCGAGCGCCTGAAGGCGAACGGCGGGCACTGACCCCACGCGCCGTTCGGGCTCCGCGGCCGCCGGCTGCGGAGCCCGAACGCGTTCTCAGCCGCTGCGCTCGATCGCGTCCCGGATGTCGGCGAGCCGATCGAGCAGGCGCGGCCGGAGCCGGGCGTCCACCCGCGCCGACCACGGCCGCAGCAGGCGCCGCGACCGCAGGACGACGTGCTGTCGCAGGAGACATCCCTGCGGGGTGGACTCGATCCGGTAGTCGACGTGGCCGGTGAACCAGGCGCTGCGGAAGTCCATCGCGAGCAGGTCCGGGTCCTCGATCGCGGTCACGACGCTGTCGACGGGCATCCACCAGCCGGGCGCGAGCCGCACCCGCTCGTGCCACCGGGTGCCCTCGGTGGTCGGACCGGACGGGGACTTGCCCGTCCGGACGCCGCTGCGCGCCGGTGCGCCCACGTGGTCCTGCACGTCGGCGAGCAGCGCGAACACCATCCCGGCGGGTCGGCGCACCGGAATCCGAAGCCGGAAATCCATTGGGGTTACTGGACTTTCGTCGACCGGCGGCGGACCGCCCCGTCGGCGCCGCGCGTGTTGCTCCGCTCGGTCCCGGATCCCCAGCAGCATTCGCCGGGACATCACGAAGTCGCCCACGTCCATGAGGACGGCCCAACCGACCGCGAACGGCGACGGGGGAATCCGGAATCGCACGCGATGCACCAGTCGGCTGCGTCCGGGCCCGTCCGGACGCAACGTCAGCGCGACGGTGACCGAACCCCCGTCGTGCGAGTGGGCATACACGAGGGAACGTCCGGGATCGATCGACTCCACCCGGAAGGCGGCCGGGGAACCCGCGACCAGCCGGACCCGGTCACCGACCTCGAGCCGCTGCAGTTCGGGCCGGATCTCGCGGGCGCTCGGCTTCCCGCCGTTGTCGACGAGGTCGTAGCTGTACCAACCGGCACGGTCCCCGGCGCCCATCTGGACCAGCCACGGCCACACGTCCTCCGCCTCGGCCACGATCGACACCGCTCGGGTCGCCGACAAGTGAGGCCGGGGCACGATCTCGTCCCCCGGCATCCGTCCGGCCACCTCGGTCCTCGTCGCACCCCAGTGCAACTGCCAGGGCCGGTAGACCGTCAGATACACCAGCGGGACGGCCGGCAGCAGCCGGCCGCCCCACGTCAGGACCGGGCGCACCCGTCCATCCTCTACCGGCCCCGGAACTCCGGGGGCCGCTTCTCGAAGACCGCCGCGACGGCCTCGGTCAGATCCTCCGACGGCAGGAACGCGGAGTTCCAGGCCGCGACGTAGCGCAGGCTGTCGTCGACGCGCGGCGAGCGGCTGTGGTCGAGAACGGCCTTGATGCCGTGCACGACCAGCGGCGGATTCGCCGCGATCTCGGCGGCGGTGGCCTGTGCGGCGGTCAGGACGGCATCCGCGTCCTCGAAGACGTCGTTGACCAGACCGATCTTCTCCGCGCGTGCCGCGTCGATGTCCTTGCCGGTGAGGGCCAGCTCGCGCAGGTGCCCGTCGCCGATGATCAGCGGCAGGCGCGCGAGACTGCCCACGTCGGCGACCATCCCGACCTTGACCTCACGGACGCTGAACTTCGCGTCGGCGCTGGCGTACCGGATGTCGGCCGCGGAGATCAGATCGACGCCGCCGCCGATGCACCAGCCCTGCACGGCCGCGACGACGGGCTTGCGGCAGTCCGCGACCGCGGTGATCGCCGCCTGCATCCGCTTGACCATCTCGTGGAACTCGGTGCGCGGGGCGGCCAGCGCCTTGTCCGCGAGGACCTTGCCCAGGTCGCCGCTCATGGCGGGCAGGTCGAGACCGAAGGAGAAGTGCTTGCCGGCGCCGGCGAGCACGACGGCACGCACGTCCGGATCCGCGTCGAGCTCGCCGAACAACAGCGGCAGCTCGGTCCAGAAGTCGGGGCCCATGGCGTTGCCTTTGCCCGGACCGACGAGGGTGACGAGCGCGACGTGGTCCGCGACGTCGACCGTGAACGCTTTCCAGCGAGATTCCTGAGTCATTACTCGAGAGTAATATGCAGGCGTCGCTCCGCTGTCACGGACCGCTCGTTACAGCCCGGAAAATTCCGCGCTCTGCCCCTGGTGGCCGCCCCGCCGCGGACGGATCCTGGGGGTACGAACGGTCCGGCCCGCAGAGGAGCGACTGTCATGCTGATGCACCAGGGCATCGGTCTGGGTGCCTTCAACGCCCTGTCCCGGCGGGGCGCCACCCATGCGCTGTACGAGTGCTGCGCGTCGCTCACCTGGGCCCAGGCGGTGGCGGCGGGACGTCCCTATGCGAGCTACTCGGAACTGTTCGCCCGCGCCGACGCCGCCCTGTTCTCCGCGAGCGACGCGGAGATCGCGGAGGCCCTCGACTGCCATCCGGTGGTGGGCCGCCGGCGCGGCAGCACCGCCTCGCGGCTCGAGCAGTGCTCGCTGTGGGACGAGGACGAGGCCTTGACGGCCGCGATCACGGCCGCCGCCGCCGCCTACGAAGAGCGCTTCGGGTACCGCTATCTGTGGTGCCCGCAGGGCCGCGGACTGCAAGAACTGCTGACGGACCTGAACCACCGGCTCGCACACGACCCCGAGGCGGAACGCAAGGTGTGCACGGAGGAACTCGCCAAGATCACCCGCACCCGGCTCGAGCGCATGCTCGGACCCGAGGACGGCTTTCCGCTGTATTGACCCCCGACTGTATCGACTCCGACCGTATCGACCTCGGCCGCGGCCGGACCTGCCGATCGGAGCCACGGACGGCGGCGGACTCCTAGGCTGGAACCATGTCCGGGACACTGCATCCGAATGCCGCTCGGGTAGCCGACACGCTCATCGCGCGCGGTCACCACGGGTTGATCACGACCCAACCGGAGTCGGTGCACACCGCCGAGCAGGCGGCGGCCGTGCTCGGGGTCGACGTGGGAGCGATCGTCAAGTCGCTGGTGTTCCTGCTCGACGACGAACCGGTACTGCTGCTGGTCTCGGGTGC
The DNA here is from genome assembly GCF_000256505.1 of Rhodococcus sp. P14. Lineage (NCBI taxonomy): Bacteria > Bacillati > Actinomycetota > Actinomycetes > Mycobacteriales > Nocardiaceae > Rhodococcus > Rhodococcus sp. P14. The sequence continues at coordinate 12,000 of NZ_AJFC01000209.1, forward strand.
CCACCGGGTGAATCCGGAACGAACCGGCAAACGCCTCGGCGGTGCGCTCGTCGCGGCGCCCCCGGACGTGGTCACCGAGGTCACGGGTCAGACCGTCGGCGGCGTGGCACCGCTCGGGCATCCGACGAACCTGACCACGTACGTCGACACCGCCCTGGCTGCTTTCCCCCAGCTCTGGGCCTCTGGCGGGCATCCACGCACGCTGTTCCGCACGACGTTCCGCGAACTGATGCGCATCACGGCAGCCGTCGACGTCGACGTCGACTAGACCTGCCGGTCCGGACGGCCGGTGCGGCAGTCCGCCCGGGAAGCGGTCAGCTGCACTGCGCCGCCCCGGCGGTGGACTCCGCCAGGCCCGGACGGGTCTCGGGCGACGGCCCCCACAGGCCGTCGGTCTTCGCGTAGGTCCAGCCGGGACCGGCATCCACCAGCGTGTGCAGCGCGTCGAGCAGACGATCCACGTCGGCGGAGGAACTGCCGAGACCGAGCGAGGCACGAACCGCGCCGGCGGGCAGTCCGACCCGGGCGAGCAGCGGGTGCGCGCAGAACCGGCCGTCGCGCACCCCGATTCCGTGCTCGGCGGACAGATACGACGCCACCTCGCCGGGCTCGAAGCCGGCGACCGTGAAGGTGACGATGCCGACGGAGTCCGGGGAGTCGCTCCACAGCCGCAGGATCTCGACGCCCTCGACGCCGCGCAACCCGTCGAGCAGGCGCCGGCACAACGCCTCCTCGTGCACGGTGACGGCATCGGCGTCGAAGCCGGCGAGCGCGTCGCACGCTGCGGCGAGCGCCGCGACACCGAGCACGTTCGGCGTGCCCGCCTCGTGTCGCGCTGGGGCACAAGCCCATTCGGTGTGATTGAGACTGACGTCGCGGACCGCACCACCCCCTGCGAGGTACGGTTCCGCGACGTCGAGCCAGTCCCGGCGCCCCACCAGAGCACCGGCACCGAACGGAGCGTAGAGCTTGTGCCCCGAGAATGCGAGGTAGTCGACGCCGAGCGCGGTGAGGTCGATCCGCCGGTGCGGAACCAATTGTGCTCCGTCGACGAGGATCCGGGCACCGCAGGCGTGCGCGACGTCGGCGAGTTCGGCGATCGGGAGGACCTCGCCGGTGACGTTGGAGGCGCCGGTGACGGCGAGCAGCGCAGCAGGCCTGCTGCACAGTTCGGCGACGAGCCGGCGGACGGTCTCGGCAACGGTGTCGGCAGCCTCGACGACGCGAGCATTCTTCCAGGGCAACAGGTTTGCGTGGTGTTCGACGTCGAGTACCACCACGTCGCCGGGCACGGCTCCGGCCAGGAGGTTGAGCGAGTCGGTGGTGTTGCGGGTGAAGACGACCACCTGATCGTCTGCGGCGCAGACGAATCGGGCCACGGATTCGCGGGCCTGCTCGTAGCTGGTGGTGGAGATCCTCGAGGCGTAACCGGCACCGCGATGCACGCTGGCGTAGTACGGCAGGAGTTCGGCGATCCGCTCGGTGACCGCTTCGAGGGCCGGCGCGCTCGCCGCGTAGTCGAAGTTGGCGTAGGTGCAGGCACCGCCCTGCACCAGGGGCACCTGAAGATCACATCCGGTGACCCGGGCGAACGGTGCGATACAGGTGTCGGCGGTCAGTACAGCGGCAGTCATGACGTTCCCTCGTCGTTCAGGGATTCGCCGGTGGTCGCCTCGTCGCTCGAGTGCGATCACGGTCCGAATCCGCGCTTGCCGTGTCCGGTGTGGAAACACGGCCAGGTCGTCACCCGGAGCACCCCACCGCGGAGGAGGGTTGCCGACCAGCTAGCCGGGGCTTGTCGCTGGTTCTCGTGACCTGCGGAAGAGGATGGCAAAAGCGCGCACGGATGTCAAACCGGGATCGCACCGTCCGTCGTCCGGCACGCGAATCCCCAGGGAGAGGCGGTTTCTCGCCCAGAACCGGACACCGGCCGGGATTCCGGCGCCCGGGAGGCGGAGAAATTCCACCGCGCGCGTGGGCACCGACACACCCGATGTTCACCCTCCGTCCACCTGACCGTGAGATAACCGGACGTACGCACCACCAGGCCGAGAGAAGGACATGCGATTGCCTGCCCAGCCCACGACGGATTCGGATCGGTCGTATCGCATCCCCGAGGAGTTCCTCCGCTCCTCCCATGCTCCGGCCCCTCGCACCCTCGTCGACATCCTGCGTGCCACCGCCGACACCCACCCGGACGCTCCGGCCGTCGACGACGGATCCGTCACCCTCAGCTACACCGAACTCGTCGAGGAGGTCGTCGCCTGCTCCTACCGGCTCGCCGACGCGGGAGTCGGGGGCGGGGACCGAGTCGGCGTGCGCATGCCGTCCGGCTCCGCGGACCTGTACGTGACGATCCTGGGCATCCTCGCCGCCGGCGCGGCCTACGTGCCGGTGGACGCCGACGATCCCGACGAACGCGCCGAACTCGTGTTCGGGGAAGCGCAGGTCACCGCCGTCGTCACCGCCGACGGCATCGGCCCGGGCACCGCGCCGCCGTCGCCGCAGCCGCAGCTGCGCGGTCCGCGTCTCGACGACGCCGCCTGGATCATCTTCACCTCCGGATCCACCGGCACCCCCAAAGGGGTCGCGGTCAGCCATCGCAGCGCCGCCGCCTTCGTCGACGCCGAGGCCCGGCTGTTCCTGCGCGAGAACCCGATCGGCCCCGGCGACCGCGTACTGGCCGGGCTGTCGGTCGCGTTCGACGCGTCCTGCGAGGAGATGTGGCTCGCGTGGCGGCACGGCGCGTGCCTCGTCCCCGCGCCCCGCTCGCTCGTGCGGTCCGGGATGGACCTCGGACCGTGGCTGGTCTCCCGCGACATCAGCGTCGTCTCCACCGTTCCCACCCTCGCGGCGATGTGGCCCGCCGAGGCGCTCGAAGCGGTGCGGCTGTTGATCTTCGGTGGGGAGGCCTGTCCGCCGGATCTCGCCGAGCGGCTGGCTGTGCCCGGGCGCGAGGTGTGGAACACGTACGGGCCCACCGAGGCCACCGTGGTCGCGTGTGCGGCGACGATGGACGGCACCGGCCCGGTCCGCATCGGCCTGCCGCTCGACGGCTGGGACCTCGCCGTGGTGGACGGCGAGGGCCGGCCCGTCCCGGAGGGCGGCACCGGCGAACTCGTCATCGGCGGCGTCGGACTGGCCCGCTATCTGGACCCGGCCAAGGACGCCGAGAAGTACGCTCCCATGCCCACCCTCGGCTGGGACCGCGCCTACCGCAGCGGCGACCTGGTCACCCTCGACCGCGCGGGGCTGCTGTTCCAGGGACGTGCCGACGATCAGGTCAAGATCGGCGGCCGGCGCATCGAACTCGGCGAAGTCGACAACGCTCTGCAGAACCTGCCCGGCGTCGCCGGCGGCGCGGCCGCCGTACGCAAGACCGCGGCCGGGCACTCGATCCTCGTCGGCTACATCGCCAGCACCGACCCCGAGTTCGACCTCGCCTCCGCGCGCGACCTGCTCGGCGAGCAGCTGCCGGCGGCCCTGGTCCCGAGACTGGCGCTGGTGGACGAACTGCCCACCCGGACCTCCGGCAAGGTGGACCGCAACGCGCTTCCGTGGCCGCTGCCCGGCGCGGAGGCCGCCGCCGCCGAGGCTCTCGGCCTCGACCCGACCGCCGAGTGGGTCGCCGGGCTGTGGGTGTCGATTCTCGGCACCCCGATCGAGAGCATCGACGACGACTTCTTCGAACTCGGCGGCGGCTCCCTCGCCGCGGCCCAGCTGGTGACGGCCCTGCGCGAACGCTATCCCGCGATGACCGTCGCCGAACTGTACGACCATCCGCGACTCGGCTCGCTGGCCGAGTACCTCGACGACCTCGCGCCGTCCGCTGTGGTCGCCCCGCGGCAGGTGACCCCCGTTCCGCGCCGGGCACAGCTGCTGCAACTCGCCGTCACGGTGCCACTCACCACTCTCACGGGGCTGCAGTGGGTGACCTGGCTCGCGATCGCGAACAACGTCTTCTCGCTGTTCGTCGACGTGCCGTGGCTCGCTCCGGCGTCGTGGTGGTGGGTGACCATCGGCATCCTGCTGTTCCTGACCCCGCTCGGCCGCATGTCCGTCGCCGTCGCCGGGACGCGGCTGCTGCTGCGCAACCTGCAACCCGGCACCTACCGGAGGGGCGGCAGCGAGCACCTCCGGCTGTGGACGGCGCTGCGGCTGTCGGAGGCCAGCGGTGCAGTGAACCTGTCCGGGGCGCCGTGGATGCTGTACTACGCCCGCGCGCTGGGCGCGAAAGTCGGAAAGGGCGTCGACCTGCACAGTCTGCCGCCGGTCACCGGCATGCTCGAACTCGGGGACGGCTGTTCCATCGAACCCGAGGTCGACCTGTCCGGACACTGGATCGACGGCGACGAGGTCCACATCGGCAGCATCCGGATCGGAGCCGGCGCGACGGTCGGCGCCCGCTCGACTCTGGCCCCGGGCGCCCGAGTCGGCAAGAACGCCGAGGTCGCCGCCGGCTCCGCCGTGTTCGGCCGCGTCAAGGCCGGCCAGCACTGGGCCGGCTCCCCCGCCCGGAAGGTCGGCAAGGCCCTGCATCCGTGGCCCGCCGAGCCGCCGCGGCGTGCCTCGTGGTGGGTGCCGATCTTCGGCCTCACCTCGATGGTGCTGGCCTCGCTGCCGATCGTCGCGATCGGCGCCGGGCTCACCCTTGTCGGATGGTGGATCCGCGACGCCGCCGACCTCACCGATGCGTTGCTCCGCAGCGCGGCGATCCTGCCGGTGGCCGCCCTGCTGACCTTGTTCGTGTTCGCCGCCCTCACGGTGCTGTCGGTGCGTGCCCTGGCCGTCGGCATGACCGAGGGACACCATCCCGTCCGCAGCCGCGTCGGCTGGCAGGTGTGGGCGACCGAGCGACTGATGGACAGTTCGCGCACGTTCCTGTTCCCGCTCTACGCCTCGATGCTCACGCCGGGCTGGCTGCGACTGCTCGGCGCCGACATCGGCAAGGACGTCGAGGCCTCCACCGTGCTGATGGTGCCCAAGTTCACCCGCGTCGCCGACGGCGCCTTCCTCGCGGACGACACCATGGTCGCCAGCTACGAGCTCGGTGGCGGCTGGCTGTACATCTCCCGTGCCAAGGTGGGCAAGCGCGCGTTTCTCGGCAACTCGGGTATGGCCGCCCCGGGGCGACGGGTCCCCAAGTACGGACTCGTCGCGGTCCTCTCGGCTGCGCCGTCGAAGGCCAAGTCGGGTTCCTCGTGGCTCGGCAGCCCACCGGTGCGGCTGCGTCGCGCCGCGAACGAAAGCGATTCGAGCCGCACGTTCGCGCCCCCGCGGCGGCTGCGCGTGGCCCGTGGCTTCGTCGAGACCTTCCGCCTGCTGCCGATGATCGTCACGTTCGGTATCGGCCTCGGCGTGCTGTTCGCCCTGCAGTCGCTGGCGACCTCGGTGGGGTACGCGCCGGCCGCAGCACTGAGCGGACTGGTGCTCATCCTCGCCGGCGCCGTGGCCGGCGTCGTGTCCGTCGCCGCCAAATGGGTGGCCGTCGGACGCATCGGCCGGGAGGAGCACCCGCTGTGGAGCTGGTTCGTGTGGCGCAACGAGGTGGCCGACACCTTCGTCGAAACGGTCGCGGCACCGTGGTTCGCCCGGCCCGCCACCGGGACGGCCGTGATGAACCTGTGGCTGCGTGGCCTGGGCGCGAAGATCGGCCGCGGGGTGTGGTGCGAGAGCTACTGGCTGCCCGAGGCCGACCTGGTGACTCTCGGTGACGGCGCGACGGTGGAACGCGGGTGTGTCGTGCAAACGCACCTGTTCCATGATCGGATCATGTCCATGGACACCGTCACGCTCGGCGCCGGCGCCACCCTCGGCCCCCAGTGCGTCGCACTGCCCGCCGCCGGAATCGGGGCCGGCGCCACCGTCGGCCCGGCCTCGCTGGTGATGCGCGGCGACGTCGTTCCGGATTCGACCAGATGGCAGGGCAATCCGATCGCGCCGTGGTCGCACCCGAGCGATTGGTCCCCGCTGTGAAGCCGGGGAACGACCCGAAGAAGACCCGCGAGAACGGCAGGACCTCGAAACCGGACGCGCCGATCGATCCGTACCTGCCCCGCAGCGGCAACCGTGGGTACCGCGTGTCGAGGTACGAACTCGATCTGAACTACCGGGTCGTGGCCAACCGGCTCACCGGCACGGCCACCGTCGTCGCCACCACCACCGACGAGCGTGGCAAGTTCGCGCTCGACCTCGCGCCGACGATGCGGGTGACGAAGCTGTCGGTCAACGGGTCCCGGCCCGCCAAGTACGCCCAGCGTGACGGCAAACTCGTCGTCACCCCCGCCCGGAAGATCCCCGTGGGCGGCGTGCTGACGATCGTCGTCCACTATCACGGCACACCGAAACCGATCCGCAGTCCCTGGGGCGAAGTCGGCTGGGAGGAACTCGAGGAGGGGGCGCTGGTCGCGAGCCAGCCCAACGGCGCCTCGTCGTGGTTCCCCTGCGACGACCATCCCGGCGCGAAGGCGAGCTACCGGATCACGGTCACTGCCGACTCCCCCTTCCAGGTGATCGCGAACGGCACCCTGGTACGCAAGACGACGAGGGCCAGCCAGACCACCTGGGTGTACGAGCAGCCCGAACCGATGGCGACCTACCTGGCCACGGTGCAGATCGGGAACTACGAGACCCGCAGGTTGTCCGAGACACCGGTGCCGCTCGTCGCGGTGCATCCGCCGCGCCTGCGGGCGAACTTCGACCGGGACTTCGGCCGGCAACCACAGATGATGGAGATCTTCTGCCGGCTCTTCGGGCCGTACCCGTTCCCGCACTACAGCGTCGTCGTCACCGAGGACGAACTCGAGATCCCGATCGAGGCGCAGACCCTGTCGATCTTCGGCGCGAACCACTGCGACGGCACCCGGAGCGAAGAGCGGCTCGTCGCACACGAACTCGCGCACCAGTGGTTCGGCAACAGCCTCACCCTGTCACGGTGGCGCGACATCTGGCTGAACGAGGGCTTCGCCTGCTACGCGGAGTGGCTGTGGTCGGAGAACTCCGACGGGCCGTCGGCGCAGACGATCGCCGAGGACGCGCACCGCGGGCTCGGTCGCAAACCTCAGGACCTACTCCTCGGTGACCCCGGGCCGGACCTGATGTTCGACGACCGCGTCTACAAGCGGGGTGCCCTGACGCTGCACGCACTGCGCCTGCGCCTCGGCGACGAGAAGTTCTTCGCGCTGATTCGGCAGTGGACCGCGGAATACCGGCACGCGACCGTCACCACAGATCAGTTCACCGACTTGGCGGCCCGATTCGCGGACGCGCCGCTGCGTCCACTGTGGGACGCGTGGCTCGCCGAGAAGGCACTGCCGCCGATGCCCGAGGCGTGAGAGGTCAGGCCGGTACTCGTTCCGGCAGGTGTGCCTGCCATTTCACCAGGACGAGCACCAGGCACGCGGCCGCCGCGACCGCGCCCACGACGAACATGGCCGGGTAGGTCAGGACCGGGTATGTCTGGGACAGGTACACCATGACGGCCGGCACCGCGAACCCCAGATAGCTCAGCGAATAGAACACCGCGGTGAGCCCGGCGAGGTCGTCGGGGCGGGCGATACGCTGCACTTCCTGCAGGCCCGACACCAGCGCCATGCCGTAGCCGCAGCCCAGGACGACCGCCGCCAGCAGAGCGAGCGGCACGGTCAGGGCGGCGGCCGCGACCGCCGCCGTGACCATCCCCACCACGAGCAACGTCAGTGCCACCGCCACCGCACGGGCATTGCGGGGGGTGTCGATCCGGCGGCCCAGCGACTGGATCGCGAAACCGGCACCGAGGGCGACGACGCACAGCAGCGCCGAGAACGCGATCGGGGCGTCGCCGCTGTGGCCGGTCATCAGCGCCGGGAGGATCGCGTACGCCGAACTGGCGGCGCCGAACACCCAGGGAGCAACGGGGGCGATCACGAACAGGAAGCGGGCGTGCCCGGCCGCCGGGATCTTCAGGTCTTCGCGCAGCGCGGTCCGCTCCGCTTCCGGCTGCGCCGGCCGGGTCTCCGGCGTCCGCAGCAGTGCCACACCTGCGCCGATACTCAGCCCGATATGCACGAGGTAGGACAGGGCACTGGGCATCGGCGCCCACTGCGCGAGGGCACCCGCGATGCCGGCCCCGACGCCGAAGCCGGCGGTCAGGCTCATCGCGGCCCGTCGTGCCCCGGCGCCGGGCGTCGCGCGCGGATCCCAGCGCGGGTCGGACAGTTCCTTCAGCCAGCTGCCACCGACCGCCATGCCGAGTCCGAGCGCGATCCCGCAGAGGATGCGACCGAGGATGAGCAGCGCCGCGGAGTCCGATCCGAGGGCGAGCACCGCGGAACCGACGAGGGCGACGAACGGTGCGGGCACCATGACAGGCCGACGACCGAGCCGGTCGGAGAGCGGACCGCCGACGAGCAGGGCCGGCACGATGCCCAGGACATACGCGAAGAGGAACAGGTCGACGACGACCGGCGCGAAACCGTGTTCGAGCCGGTACATCACCAGCAGCGGGGTGAACTCGTTGCCGCCCCAGGCGACAGCGAACATCGCGGCGGCCACGAGCAGCCACGTCCTGCGAGGAACGGCATCCGTACCGGTGGGCAGACGGCCCGGTTCGGTGGCAGTTGCGGTCACAGTCGTCCCCCTCCGAGTCCGTGCACCTCACGCATGTGCACGTCGAGCACCGCGTCGAATGCGTCGGCGTCCCCGGCGGCGACGAGATCCACCAGATGCGTGTGGTCGGCGATGATCTTCTGCAGCTGCGCCGGATCCCGGGCGACCGAACGGGCCGTCATCCGTCGCTGGCGCTCCCGCAGGCCGGCATAGAAGGTGTCGAGAAGCGGATTGCCGCCCGCGGCCACGATGCTGCGGTGGAAGTCGGCGTCGGCACCGCTGAAGGCACCGACGTCACCACGCTCGGCAAGCTCGCGCTGCGTGTCCAGACTTGCGCGCAGGGTGCGTCCGAGTCGCTCTCGCGCCGGCGGAACAGAGGCGACGGCGCGTACCGCGTGGGTCTCGAGCAGCCGTCGCGCATCGACGACGTGCTCGGCCTCCCCGTCCGCCACCGGAACGACCAGTGCGCCGCGCTTGGGGTACAGACGCATCCAGCCCTCGGCCTCGAGACGAAGGAAGGCCTCGCGCACCGGGGTACGGCTGCACGACATCCGGGTCGCGATCTCCCCTTCGCTGATCAGATCGCCGCCGGGTAACTCGCCCGACAGGATCAGTTCCTTGACCTCGCGATAGACCGACTCGGCCGCTGAATACGACATAGACACAAGATGTATTTATACCGGATGCCGTCGGAGTGGCGCCACGCGGCCCTGTCCCGTGCGAAAGGCCGCCCAGGTGAACGACTGCCTGCGGCGCTGGGAGCAGCCATACTCGAAGACGCCGGGAAGAGGAGAGGCGGGAGGAGGATGACGAGGCAGGGACAGGCCCGGAGTGACCGTCTGCACGCGGCTGCGATGGGAAGCGTCGCCACCGGCGTCGCGGCGTACTGGCTCGACTACTTCACCGCCGGACACGTCCGGTCGTCCGACCCGAGTTGCACCAGATTAGTGTGCCAAC
>NZ_AJFC01000210.1:0-4209 GCF_000256505.1 Rhodococcus sp. P14
AACAGGTGCTGCCACAGCATGACACCGCCGTTGGCGGGGTCGAAGATGTGCCCACCGAGGTGGCGGTCGACGAAGAGGCCGAAGAACGCAGCGGTCAGCAGCGGGAACGCCAGGAGGATCAGCACGCTGGTGATGAGGATGTTCCAGGTGAAGATCGGCATCCGGAACATGGTCATGCCGGGGGCGCGCAGGCACACCACGGTGGTGATGAAGTTGACCGCACCGAGGATGGTGCCCAGACCCATCACACCGAGGCCGAGGACCCAGAAGTCACCGCCGACGCCGGGCGAGTGCAGCTCGCTGGTGAGCGGGCTGTACGCGGTCCAGCCGAAGTCGGCCGCACCACCGGGGGTGATGAAGCCGGCGGTCACGATCGTGGCGCCGAACAGGTACAGCCAGTAGCTGAAGGAGTTCAGGCGCGGGAACGCGGCGTCGGGGGCGCCGATCTGCAGCGGCAGGATGTAGTTCGCGAAGGCGAACACGACCGGGGTCGCGTACATCAGCAGCATGATCGTGCCGTGCATGGTGAACAGCTGGTTGTACTGCTCGTTCGACAGGAACTGCAGACCCGGAACCGCGAGTTCGGTGCGGATGAGCAGAGCCATCACGCCGCCGATGAGGAAGAACGCGAACGAGGTGACCATGTACATGATCCCGAGCATCTTGGGATCCGTGGTCGTGATCATCTTGTAGAAGAACGAGCCCTTGGGTCCCTGCCGCGGCGGGTACGGCCTCGCTGCAGCTATCTCCGGGACTGGCTGGGGCGCTACGGCAGTCACTAATCCTCCTGATTGCGCGCTCGACTCGCAGTGCGAGGCGAACGTTCTCTGGCTTGCGCTGATCGAATCGTAGACGGTGCGACCACCGCACGCTCACCGGGTCCTACTCAGTGTCGTACTCGGCCCTCGAGCATACCCACGGGGGTCTGTGACCCACGCAACCCGGGGGCCGTCCACCACCCCCCGCACCTCCCGTTTCCTCCAGGACATAAGGTAAGCGTCTCCTAAGTATGAAGGTCCCGAGAGACGAGGTTCACCGTGCACCCCCTCCCCCTGCGCCGCGGCATCGCCGCGCTCGCGACGACCCTCACGGCCGTGCTGCTCGCCGGCTGCTCCTCCGGCGAGACGGCCGAGCAGGCCCCGGCCACCGCGGGCTTCCCCCGTACCGTCGAGCACTTCCGCGGAACGACCACTCTCGACTCCCCGCCGCTGCGGGTCGTCGCGCTCGACACCAGCTATGCGGATGCGACGCTGCTCCTCGAATCCGAACTCGTCGGTTACGTCGACTACCGCACCGAGGGCCTGCCCGACTACCTCGGTGACACGCGCGAGCAGTTCGCCGCGGACGCGACGTCGGTCGGCGCGGTGTCCGATGCGAGTCTCGAGAAGGTCGCCGCTCTGCAGCCCGATCTGATCCTGTCCGCGGACGTGCGCGACGGCGAGAACTACGACAAGCTGTCCGCCATCGCACCGACGGTGTTCTCCCAGAGCACCGGACCGACCTGGAAGGACAACATCCGGCTCGCCGCGCGAGCCCTCGGCAAGGAGGACCTCGCCGAGCAGAAGATCGCCGACTACGAGGCCCGGGCGAAAGCCATCGGCGACGAGATCAACGCCACGGCCGGCAACCCCACCGTCTCGGTGGTCCGCTTCGCCGGCGAGCCCACCGCCCGCCTCTACCGCACCACGTCGTTCAGCGGCATCGTCCTCGAGGATGCCGGCCTGGCCCGGCCCGCGAGCCAGGGACCCGATCCGGCCGATCCGAGCAGCATCATGAATGCGATCAGCCCCGAACTCATCGGCGAGGCGGATGCGGATGTGATCTTCGTCAGCATGTACCGCGACGGGGAGGGCAAGTCCGAGGCGGCGGCGCAGCCGTTCCTGTCCAATCCGCTGTGGCAGAACCTGCGCGGCCGGAAGGTCGACGTGGACGACAGCCTCTGGATGACGCCGGTGTCCGTCCAGGGCGCGCACAAGATCCTCGACGACCTCGCCGAGGCTTTCGGGGTCGATCCGCACACCAGTTAACCTGGACCGTCCCCTAGACAGGAGTGGTCGTATGCCCGCAGCGTCCCGGTCCCGCGCCGTCACGTGCACCGTCGCCCTCACTGCCGTGGCGGCACTCGGCCTGGCGGGATGCGCGGAGACGACCGACGATCCGGCGAGCAGCATCGTGCGCACGACCACCCGCATCGCCGGGGCTGCCGTCGTCGGCATCGAACGCGACACCACGACCGCGTGCGCGCTACCCAGTCCCCTCGATCCGGGCCAGCCCGCCGGCGGCACCCGATCGGTGATCCACACCGGCGGCATCTCCGAGGTGCCCGTCGACCCGCAGCGGATCGTCGTCCTCGACGCTGCCGCGATGGACGCGGTGTGCGCACTGGGCCTGTGGGAGCGCGTGGTCGGCACGACCACCGACGTCGCCCGTGCCGAGTACCTCGGCACCGGCATCGCCGAACTGCCCTCGGTGGGCGCGACGTCGGCGCCCGACGTCGCGCTCATCGACGGTGCGGAGCCCGATCTGATCCTCGGCTCCTCGGCCGACCCGGAGCTCTACCGCCGCCTCGGCGACGTCGCTCCGACGGTGCTCGTCGGCTCCGATCCGGTGTTCTGGCGGCAGCAGTTCCTCCGCGCCGCAGAGACACTCGGGCGCTCACAGGCGGCCGGCCGAGTGCTCGACGACTACCGCGCCACCGCAACGGACGTGGGCACGGCGACGACCGCGTCACAGACCCAGGCGTCGATCGTGCGGTTCACCGGTGACGGCGCGGTCGTCGAGGGCACCGCGTCGTTCGCCGGCCAGGTCCTCGCCGACACCGGCGTCGCGCGCCCGCCCGCACAGCGGTTCGGTGTGCAGGACGGGAGTGCCGCCGCCCCGCTCGACGAGGACGACCCGGCCGCCGCGGAGGGCGACCTGATCTACGTCCGATTCGCCGGCGAGGACGGCGTCGCACACGGCAGTGAGGTGATGGACTCCGAGGCCTGGCTCGACCTCGGGGCGGTCACCGACGGCCGGCTGTTCGCAGTGGACGACCTCGTGTGGTCCACGCCCGGCCCGGTGGCCGCGAAAGCCGTTCTGACGGACGTACGCAACACCCTCAACGGCTACTCGAACTGAGCCCGACGACCGAATGTCACATGGGTTCGATCACATCGAACCCATGTGACATTCGGTCACAGCGGGTGGGGGATCAGAAGTCCCAGTCCTCGTCCTCGGTGACGACTGCCTTACCGATCACGTACGAGCTGCCCGACCCGGAGAAGAAGTCGTGGTTCTCGTCGGCGTTCGGCGACAGCGCGGACAGGATCGCCGGGTTGACGTCGGTCTCGTCCTTGGGGAACAGCGCCTCGTAGCCGAGGTTCATCAGGGCCTTGTTGGCGTTGTACCGCAGGAACTTCTTGACGTCCTCGGTGAGGCCGGCCTCGTCGTAGAGGTCTGCGGTGTACTGGGTTTCGTTGTCGTACAACTCGAAGAGCAGCTCGAAGACCCAGTCCTTGAGCTCGTCGCGCTCGGCCTGGGTGATCTGCTCGAGTCCGCGTTGGTACTTGTAGCCGATGTAGTAGCCGTGCACCGCCTCGTCGCGGATGATCAGCCGGATCATGTCCGCCGTGTTGGTCAGTTTCGCCCGCGACGACCAGTACATCGGCAGGTAGAAGCCCGAGTAGAACAGGAACGACTCGAGCAGGGTCGAAGCGGCCTTGCGCTTGAGCGGACTGTCGCCCTGGTAGTAGTCGAGGACGATCTGAGCCTTGCGCTGCAGGTTCTCGTTCTCCTCCGACCAGCGGAACGCGTCGTCGATCTGGCGGGTGGAGCACAGCGTCGAGAAGATGCTCGAGTACGACTTGGCGTGCACCGACTCCATGAACGCGATGTTGGTGAGCACCGCCTCCTCGTGCGGGGTCACCGCGTCCGGGATCAGCGACACGGCGCCGACGGTGCCCTGGATCGTGTCGAGCAGGGTCAGACCGGTGAACACCCGCATGGTCAGTTCCTGCTCGTACTCGGTGAGCGTGCCCCACGACGGGATGTCGTTGGACACCGGAACCTTCTCGGGCAACCAGAAGTTGCCGGTGAGACGGTCCCACACCTCCGAGTCCTTCTCGTCCGGAACGCGGTTCCAGTTGATCGCCGAGACACGGTCGACGAGTTTGACGTGGGCGCCGTGGGACGGCGAATGCGCGCGGGGGGCGGAGGGCATCTGTCTTT